>JALXCX010000255.1 GCA_026990725.1 Desulfobulbaceae bacterium | reverse complement strand
GCGAACCATATGAAAACTTGTGGAACGAAGTTCAGCTTCATCGGAAACATCGCCACAGACATAATACGGGATACCGCACCCCCCATAGGAGATAAGATTATCCTGATCCACAATGGTCACCTTCCAGTCAGGCTGCAAACGTTTCAGCCGGCAAGCCGCTTTAGGCCCGGCAGCAACACCCCCTATAATAACAACATTTTTACCCATCCTCTCCTCCAGCACGCAGAATTAATCTCTCTATAAATTATAAAAAATCAACGTTTCATCACCGCCAATTTTACGCCAAGACCGATAAACAGCAATCCGGACAACCTGTTAAGCAATTTGCTGGTCGATTTATTTTCTTTGAACAAAGCTGAAATCTTTGCAGCAAACACAGCAAGCAGCAGACACCATATTGTACCGGTTGTGATAAAAAGAGCCCCCAGGACTAAAAATGAAAAAAATGGCGTTGGGTAGGCCGGATCAATAAACTGAGGTAAAAAAGCCAGAAAAAACAGAGCAACCTTGGGATTGAGCACATTGGTGAGAATCCCGGACAAATAAATTCTCTTATAATTAACGACCTGCCTGCCATTCTTGCGGGAGACTATGGATCGGGAGGTAAAAAGCATCTGCACTCCCAGGTAGACAAGATAGGCTGCCCCGAAATACTTCACGACATGAAAGGCTGTGGCAGAAGCGGCCAGGACCAAAGACAACCCGGTAGCGGCTGCCAGAGTATGCAGCATGCTGCCTGTTGAGATACCAAGTGCTGATAATATTCCGGCTTTAATTCCACAGGACATGCTCCGCCCCAGGATGTACATGGTATCAACCCCGGGAGTCAGATTAAGCACAATACCTGCAGCCAGAAAAGTCCAGAAATGAAGAATACCAAGAGATGCCATCTTATTGAGCTTAATCCGCCTTGCTGCTGTGTCGGTACATCCTGACCTGCATCTTCTCCAGGGTGACAAGCCCTTCCCCGATAACCGGATCAAGAATTTCCAAAAACTCTTCCAGCATTCTTTTGGTATCTATCAGCTCAACAATGATCGGGAGATCTTCAGAAAGACATAAAATGGAACTGGTTTTAATACGTGAATTGGCGCCATACCCCATCATGCCCCTGATCACTGTCGCTCCGGCTATACCGCACTCCCTGGCTTTGATGACAATCCACTCATACAGGTGCTTTCCCTGGTAATGATTTCCTTCGCCAATAAAAATACGCAACAGATACCCCTGTTCAGGAAGTTTCATGGTGAACTCCAGAGTAGAGAGGCAAGAATACGTCCCAGCCAGACCATAGCCACCCCCACAATCACCTGAAAGCCGGCATTAAAAGCGGCGAGATCAAGACGACTGTCCCGAATAAGGCCAAGAGTCTCATTGCCAAAAGTTGAAAAAGTGGTAAACGCTCCCAGAAAACCGATAAGCACACAACTCCTGGTTTCCATGGAAAAGAGCGATCTGGTTTCCACGAGGTAGGTAAGAAAACCAATAACCAGACAACCAATCATATTAACTGTCATGGTGCCAAAAGGAAAGAGAATAGAGCCTGACCTTGTCTGGGCCCAGGAGCTTACCAGAAATCGAAGAACAGCTCCAACAAAGCCGCCCGCACCGATTATTGTCAGTTTAAAAAAAGTTTCCATTCGACAACACCTAGTTCCCGATCAGGGAATCAAAAAGACCGGGTAATAGTTTTTCCACCTGTTTCTTCACCTCTTTCTTCACCTCTTTTTTAACAGCTTTTTTCGCGGCCTGGCCCAGGAGATCCTTGATTGTTCCACTTAAAATATCCGCATCAAAAACAGCGTTATCGCTGTCGCCACGAATGGGAACTTTTATGGTCGTTCCTTCCAGAAGACGGAACCCTTCCGTTCCCACAAGTTTTTTTGTCACCGGAATTTCAAGAACATAGTCCAGACTTGAATCAAGTCCGGCAGAGCCGCTCAATGAAATTTCTGTGTCAGCAACAAGCATTTTAAGCGGAGTACATTGAATTCGTCCGCTGCTCCCATGACAAACTATCTCACTCTGTTTCAATTCAATAATATCATCATCAAACCCCACAATATTAAAGATTTCACGTAATATTCCGTCTGCTGAAAGGGTTACTTTTCCCACATCAAGAGCAAGACTGAAATCTGCCTTATCAAAAGATTTTTTTGCAAGAGGCCAGGAAAACGTATCAAACCGCCCACTGACCTTGCCTTTTGGGCGGGCCAATTCCCCGAGAAGCGGATGGATACGTTTTAAAACGCCATCAATAAGAGGTTGCTCAAGTGGTACATCCTTAAAAACCTGTTCTTTGGGAGGCAGACTCAGGAGCGGTGGTGTTACGCTGAAATCAATTTTAGGCTGTAAAGTCATTGGCGTATTATACAGATCACCACTCAATTTCCCCTGAAACTTACCGTCCTGTAAGGTAACAGGCATATCAACATCATGAAAGACAACACCTGAGCCGGCAAGAGTGGCGGCCTTCAAAGCCGTAACGACTTTCATGCTCTGTAGTTTTTCCAAACCTTTTTTCCCCAACGGAAAAGAAAGGCTGAACTTTTCTGTCTGTTTTCCCGAAGCTGAAAGTTTGCTGTTACGAAGCAAAGGCGATGCTTTTATCAATGCTGCATAGTCGGGTGTAAACGTTCCCTGCAGCGACAGAAACGGTTCCTTTCCTGTGCGCTGCAGTTTCCCTTTTCCCGCAAGCTTTAGAGGGGCTGAAGTAAAGGAAAACTGCTCCACTTGCAGATTTCCCGCAGTGAGTCCGCCAGAAATTGCCCCGGAAGCAGACATTACCTGATCAGAAAAAACAATTTCCCCCTGGCTGCTGATGGCAGGTCGTTTCACTTCAAGCTGCAGCGTTGCTTTATGTTGATCATTTCCTGTTGCAGCAAGGTCCACCAGAAAAGTTCCTTTTCCGGCAAGAGTTTGCTCAGGGGAAAGAAGGCCAGACTGTTGCAGAACAGGCGTAAGGGCGACAAAATCCGCCTTGCCACTGGCCTTAAGCGATGCAGTTCCTGGGATTTTTTGCCAGTTGGTCACAGTGAAGCCGTCTACCTGCACACGGCCTTTGTCTGTTGCTATTGCCAGATCATGTAGTGCAAACGAATGTTCTGCCAGGTCAATAACCGTTTCTCCTGCGGGAGGAGCGCCAGCACCTTTAGATTTATTCGTTGATGCAGGAAATAAAATGTGAACAAGAGGGTCCCGAAAAACAGTTCCATTCTTTCGCACAATAAACTCAGGTATCTGGCTGTCCAGTTTCCTGATGACAATTCTTTTTCCCTCATTGCGACCGGCAATCTCGGTCTTCATCATTCCGGTCAATGAATCTTCAGGAACAAAAATCTTAAGAGCGTGCAGTATTTTGGTCAGCCGTTTAAGCCTTATGGCCGAGTTTCCTTTAAAATGTGACCACAACTCATTGTTCTTTTGAAAAAGTGTATCAAATTTTCCGTGTATTTTACCCGGCCAAGTTGAACAGTCAAAACCAAGGGTCATTGCCTGTTCAACACTCGTAGGGAAATGGCGGGGAGTATCCATTTGAGTTGTCAGAACAAAGTTATGTTTTGGCAACACGCTCCTGCCTGCCTGGGAAAGGGAGAAATCTGTAATCTTCAGACTCGATTTAATAAAATAATGATCAGAGCCAATTTCCTTTGAATCTGCATCAAGAACGAGCCGACCACCGCCCTTCCAGGCCAGTTCAAAAATACCCCCGACATCCTTGACCGCCTGGTCAAGATTGGCCGTTCCATGCAGAGAAAACTTTTTAAGCTCTCCTTTGCCCTCAAGATGCATAAAAGAGGCATTGAGGTCTGCGTTGTGTACTTGCAGGCCGGATTGGCTATCGAGTATTCCGTCAAAGTTCAGCGTCACCGGTGACTTCCAGGAAAAAGACTTTGCCCCCTGGCGCCCGGAAAACTCAGCGATCCTGCCATCTCCAAGAATTTCTAATACACTACCCTTCTGCCTTACATTGATGGCGACATCAAGTTCTCCCTTCGCGACTTTCGTATCAGGACGCATTCGGGTCAGGTGGGGAAACCGGCTGAATATTTCAGGTAATGCCAGTTTTCCTTTTCCGGTTAAACCGGATTGAGTTCCGGCATAATTTCCGGTTAAATCCAGGGTACCTATATCTGAATCAATATGAAGAGCCGGGACCTGAAAACCAAACTCAGGGCCCTGTTTCATCTCAAAATCAAGAATAATCTTGTCAAAATGGGGCGTATCTCCAGCCAGAAAACCACCTGCAAGCTGAAGATTTTTCAGTGCTCCCGCTCCTTTCAAATGAATATTGTTCATCCCGCTGATTTTAACAAAGAACTCTGAAGAAATACTGCCAGCCGCTTTCGGCAGGTCCGTATCCTTGGGAAGCAGGGCTGCAAAGGGCTTAAGCTGCAAATCCACTACCTTTCCATTAACCTCTGCGAGCATGGTTTCCAGTTGCGCACTTTGTCTGACCGGTAAATTGATAAAACCTTTGGCCGTCACCTGCCCCGCCGCATCTGCGGCTGTAAGGGCCAGGGAAAAATTAACAGTCCCCGAAGAGAGGACAGCATCCAATGATGATTTATTGATAAGCGGTATGGTCGAACCTGTGCCGGAAACGACCTCCATCTCTGCATCTTTAACCAGGAATTGCAGAGTATATTTATCCCAGAACGGTGCCCTGCTTTTGACAATACTTTTTTCTTTCTGTGCTCCAGGATCGCCGCTTGCCTGTGCGCCTGTTGTACTTTTTGCTTCAACAGCTGCCTGAGACGGCGAAAAAATACATTTTGGATGATCAAGAACAAGCGTTCCCAAGTCATGGGGAGTAACAAGCAGAGCCAGCAACCCCTTACTGCCGGACACTTCAGGAATGCTCAGCTGGTAACCCTGGTTTGCCGATTGGAATGCAACCTGATGACAGACAAACCCATTGTTCCAGCCAAAACGACAACCTTCAATCGACAGTTGGCCAATCCCTTTGCTGTTGATCCGGTTGACAATACCCTCGCGGACCCATTTTGAGGAAAGAAAAACAGGGGTCAATCCCATCAGAAGAACAACAAACAACAAAAGAGCGATACTAAGCAAATATCTTTTTTTCACCAGACTGACTCCAAAACAGCTTTATCCATTCAAGCAACTCATTTTGTATCAAAAGAGCTGTAACTCAGGAAGAAACATACAGTTGATCAAGACACAGGCGATGACGTTCGTCAAATAACCTGCGAGTAAGCAGCCACATTGAGCTCATCACACCGAAACCGGTTCCGGCGGCAATCAGAAACATGATAAGAATCTGATATTTCACTGCATCCATGGGGGAGGAGCCACCAAGAATCTGGCCGGTCATCATGCCGGGCAGGCTGACAAGTCCGGCAGCTGCCATAGAATTTATAATCGGTATCATACCCGATCGCATGGCCTGACGCCTGATCTCTGCTGTGGCTTCAGCACCTGTTTCCCCCAGAAGAAGACGTTGTTCAACCACCTGACGCTGCTGCCAGAGTGTTTCTGTCATCCGGTCCATGGACAGAGCTATTCCGTTCATGGTGTTGCCAAGAAGCATGCCCAACAAGGGAATGGCATATTGTGGTGTATACCAGGGATCATTGGCGATAATCACGGCAAGAGCAATAAACGCCACAGAAAAGGAGGAAATAAACATTGATCCTGTACCCAGCAGCCAGCCCTGGGCTCCACGTAAACGGCGATGCTGCCTGG
>JALXCX010000254.1 GCA_026990725.1 Desulfobulbaceae bacterium | reverse complement strand
CATGTAAGGTGGCCATTACCGAACCACTGACAGATGATCCTGAATTGCTTGCAGCCATTGAGGAGATGGTCAGCTCTCTACTGTGATTGTTATACACACGCCGCCCCTGGCTCCTGATTTGGTATGCCATAGCTGTAAATTTTCAGTGTTTAATGGAGAATCAGGCTGATTGGTAATTTATGAATGTTGAAGAGCTGAAAAAACATTTTTTTGATCTTGTCCATCCTGATCTGCCCAATGAGTGGGATGTTGAGGAATCGGTGGAATCTCTTGTGAGCATGACTCAGGCTGACCTGGACGCTGTTTTTGGGCAGATAGCTGTCATCTGGCCGGTTTCAAACTCCCTTTGTTTCAGTTTTCTTACCCAGGTTGGGGCTGCGCTTCAATGTATTGGCCCGGATCAGCTTCCTGATTGGGTCAGTGAGACTTTGGATCAATATGAACTGAGCGGACTCAAGGCAGCACAAAAGTTCATGCATGATGTGCAGGGACATTTTGTCTGCCGTCTGCAGGGGGGAAGCGGTCTGCGATTCTCTGAGGTCGAGGGCAGGCTCTTGCCTTATGTTCGTGGACTTGCTAAACAAAATATCAGCCTGGAACAGGCAGATAAAGCCGGTACAGACACAGCAACAATTTTTTTGCCCAGGGAAATGGCTATTTTTAGCAAAGAAGCAGATAATTTTTTATTTTACAAATTAATTGCTTCTTTTCAGTGGGGTTTTATGGCTCAAGGGTCTTTTTTGTTCAGTGATGATGAAAAAACAGTAAATCCTACAGTTGAAGGACGGTTATGGCTGCAGGAGCATTTTGCCAAAATAAGTGTTCCGCAGTTACTGGCAGATATCTACCATTGTCTTGAAACACTTCGGGTCAGGGGGGTTCTTGAAAGAGAGCTTCCCGGGTTAATGCGTGATTCCCGGCCATTGTTTAAACATTTTGCAGGTATTGTTTCAGGAAACGATCCGGGGCACAACGTTTTTACTTCAATACATCAACTGATCCTGGGTCGGGAAATTGATGAACAAGATTTTTTTGCAGCGGCTGCATTGCCTCTTCTGCGTCCAGGGGCTGGAGCACAGCAGAGCTTGAGCATTGCAGAAGAGTTGTATGCCGAGGTTGTCAGTAACGGAGCCGGGCAACATGATGATCAACCTTTACCGTTTCAGGGGAAGATGCAGCTTGAGCGGGTCGCAAAAGCGTGCCTGAAGCAGAGGGAGGCAAAGAAACATTTATTTATTGAAAGTCTTGCAACATTACTGGTCTCATTGCCTGCTGCGGATAAGGATTCAACAGATTCAGCGGAACAGAAACCGGAGAAAATACTTTCTTCTGCGCCCGATACCCCTGAACAAGCCCAGACGCTTATTATGCAGGGAACAGGGAAGGGCGAACAGGAAGAGCCGGAAGAGGATGACGTGGTTTTTGTAACAATAAATAATGAGGAAATAGAGCTTGGCGAGGAGCTGGCTGATCTTGCAAGTGAAATAAGGCATGATCTGGGGCGAATTCCAGAACATTACATCGCAAGTGCAGCAGGCAGGGCAGGACAGGGAAATGCGGGCCTGGCGCAACTGGTACCCCAAACAGGAGAATCCTTGTCTGCACCGGTCACCTATGATGAGTGGGATTACCGTCGAGCCGGTTTTCGCCGAAACTGGTGCATAGTCACAGAAAAAGATATTCCGGTGATCCGTTCAACATTTATTGCCAGCACACTGGATGCCTACCATGGCCAGATAATCAAACTTCGTTATCAATTTGAAATGTTGCGCAGCAGAGAACGTTTCGTGAGAAGACAACGTGATGGCGATGATATTGATCTGGACGCACTGGTCGAATCTCTTTCCGATACTGTTGCCGGCCAGCCCCCGTCAGACAGGTTGTTTATTCGCTTGCAACGTGATGAACGTGATATTGCCGCTCTTTTTTTGGTTGATATGTCAAACTCTACCCGTGGCTGGGTCGGCAAGGCTATTAAAGAATCCATGGTCCTGATCTGTGAAGCCATGGAAAGCCTGGGGGATAGATATGCAATTTACGGATTTTCGGGAATGCGTCGTTTGCGTTGTGAAATTTTTCCGATAAAAAATTTTGAGCAGCCATACAGCGATGAGGTTCGGGAGAAAATAGGATCAATCTCTCCGCGTGAATATACCCGTATGGCACCTGCCATCAGGCATGTGTCATCAATTCTAAAAGGTGTTGACGCCAAGGTTCGCCTGTTAATTACTCTGTCTGACGGCAAGCCGGAAGACTATGATGATTACAAGGGCGAGTATGCCATAGAGGACACGAGGCATGCCCTCATTGAGGCGAAAATGGCCGGGTTACACCCTTTCTGCATCACCATAGATAAGCACGCCCATGAATATATGGCGCATATGTATGGCGAGGTAAATTATATATTTATTGACGATGTCCGGAAACTGCCTCTCCGTATGCCCGAAATTTACCGGGTTTTGACCAGTTAATATTTTTCCGGATATTGACAAAACCTTTGCGGGTGCAAACACTTTTGTCTGGGAAAGAACAAAAGAACAAAAGAACAAAAAATTTCAATTGCGGAGGAGTATAATGACTACCCTGAAAGTCTGCTCCAGTTGCGGGGCAAAAAATAGAATTCCTGAGGATAAAATCCATCTGGCAGCCAAATGTGGACGTTGTGGAAAACACCTGAACGCAGAAGGCGGTGCTGGAGTTGTTGAGTTGAATGATCAGAGTTTTCAGGAACGAATCAGCAGGTCAGGCCTGCCTGTACTTGTGGATTTTTATTCACCTTCCTGCGGCCCCTGCAAGGCTTTAGCCCCGGTCATTGAGCAGCTTGCCGATCAATATGCCGGACGTCTTGTTGTCTGCAAACTTGATACCAGCCGGCACCAGATGGCTGCGGCACAGTTTCGAATTAAGGGGGTCCCCACGCTCATTGTTTTTAAAAATGGTGAGCCGGTTGACCAGATGGTAGGCGCTGCCCCGATGCAGGAACTACAGCAATGGCTGAACAGATTGTTGTAATAATTGGCTGACTGGTTAGTGCATACTCTGATGTTTTTTCCGTATATTTCTGGCAAGTCCTTCAAGAGTGAAAAGAATCAGGGCGGACCAGATAAGGGCAAAACCTGTTAGTTTTGCAGGCGGAAAAGGTTCTTTGTACACTAACCAGCCAATAAGAAACTGGATGGTAGGGGCCAGGTACTGGAGCAGCCCGATTGCGGTCATGGAAATGCGTTTTGCCCCGTAAACAAAAAGCAGCAAAGGGACCGAGGTGATAACCCCTGTGCCGATCAGCAGCAATGTCGTTCCATAGCCATGGGCAAGAAAACCGGACTGGCCGTGAACGGCCTGCCAGGCCAGACACGTTGCTGCCGGAAGAGCCAATAGAGCAAATTCGCTGAACAGACCCTCCAGCGAGGCCAGAGCTGCTGTTTTGCGCAGCAGGCTGTACAGGGCAAAGGTTATAGCCAGAGTGAGCCCTATCCAGGGGAATCTGCCATAGGAAAATGTCAGGTAAAGAACACCGCAGAACGCGACTGCCAATGCGCACCATTGACCGACCCTGAGTTTTTCCTTTAAAAAAACAACACCCAGTAAGACAGCAATGAGGGGGTTAATAAAATAGCCCAGGCTTGATTCAACGATATTGCCATTATTCACAGCCCAGATGTAGACCAGCCAGTTGATGGCCAGCAAAAGGGAGGTCGCAAGGGTTGTGAGTAGAATCCGGCGATTGCAGAGGGTGCTTAACAGCGGTTTCATCCGTCCCCCGGCAAGGAGCAGGAGAAAGGTCAGTAACAGCGACCAGAGCATTCTATGGCAGATTATTTCCCAGGAGGGGATAACCTGTAACGCCTTCCAGTACAGGGGCAAAATACCCCACATACTGTAGGCTGTGAGGGTCGCAACCAGGCCAATGCGGCTGTTTGATGTGTGCAGTGATTGTTGCATGGCTCTGGCCGGATTAAATAATTACAGGAGCACTGTTGAAGGGCAGAACATAACGCCTGTTGGTCTGCAACAATTTTCCGTGGAGAAGACAGAAGATGAAATGATGGAGAATTTCTTCTTTTGTCTTAGAGACGGGTTCGCCTGGTATTACGTTTCGTTCTTTTTTTGATGACAAAAAGAGAAGCCGCAGCAAAAAAGGCAAGTCCTGTCAGAATGCCGAGCAGAAAGCTTTTCAGACAGCTTTTTTCTTTTTGAACAGGTTGTTTATTCTTTTCAACATGTGCAGGAGGCGCAGCCGCTGCCGTACTTGTTTTTTGGGGCGTTATCTCTGCTGGTTTTACGTGCGAAACAGGTACCTGCACTGTTTTTTCAGGGGACGTTTTGACGGGTGTTTGAATAAAACCCTTGTTGAGCAACTCTATTGCCTTGGCGTCACGCACTTTTCTATCTTTACTCCCCATGACAAGGGCAATCAGGCGTACCCCTTTTCTTTTGGCCGTTGCCGCAATCGAGAATCCTGCCGCTTCAAAATAGCCGGTTTTGAAACCATCGCAGCCGGGGAGTTTTCCCAGAAGGTGATTATGGTTGCGCATGATAAATTTTCCATCACGGAAATTCTTTACCCTGGCAGAGGTATATTGAAAAACTTTTGGTCGTTTGGCGAGTTCTCTGCAGAGCTTGGCAAAATCACGTGCTGTGGTCACATCGACTCTCTGGCCGGTTGCAGGCGGCAAACCGTGAACTGAATAAAACTGAGTATGTTTCATGCCCAGATCTCTGGCCTTCTGGTTCATCAGGTCAACAAAGGCCTCTTTCGAGCCGGCAACATGCGTTGCCAGGGCAACAGCGGCATCATTTGCCGACTGAACCATCAGGGCATAGAGCAAGTCATCAACAGTAAACTGTTCACTCGGGTCAAGATACACCTGTGACCCGCCCATCTTGTAGGCTTCGTCTGTTATCTGAACCATATCATCCAGATGTACGACGCCCACATCGCTCAGGTCCAGAATGGTCAGAAGTACCATGAGTTTGAGGACACTTGCCGGATAAACAGTTTTGTCTGCCTGATCGGCAAACAGCGTTTGGCCGGTATCCGCATTGATGACAAGTGCCGAGGCGTAAGGCTCAGCAGATACAGTGTTTATCCGGGCGCGCCCGGCCCAGGCAATCTGAGCACATAAAAGAATTGCAATTGTAAGAGGCAGAATCTTTTTCATTAGCTACTCTATTATTTGTTGTTAAAAATTTTGAATTTGATCGCCCGTTCCCTGGGGCGTAAAATATTTTTGATACCCTGTCCGACCGAGCGAAAGACGTTGCTTTGAAAAAATGTTCTTTAAGCAGAAGGCTGAGCGTTGGCCCGGTTATTTTTTTCCACAAAGTTCAGGAAGAGAGTCGGTCTTCTTGCCCAGACACTCAATGAGCTCATTTCTGGTTGATTTGTCTATATTGGCTCCATGGCGGATCATAGTTTTTATGGTCCGTTTCCAGGCTCTTTTTCCCCTTTTTTTGTCAATTTTTTGGCAAATTCTTGTTTCTGAATGGCAGGACAGGCAATGAAGAGTAACGAGTTCAGAACATGTTGCAGTGGCGTTTGCAGGGTTGGTTGTGATCAGCACAGGCGCCAGGGCCAGCAGACTGTAATACAAATATTTTTTCATGGTCTCTTAAGTAACTGGTGCTCCATTTCATGTCGGTTCCGGGGAAAGAAGAAAAGAAAAAAGAAAACTAGAAGCCGGAATATAGGTTTATAGTATACCCTGTC
>JALXCX010000253.1 GCA_026990725.1 Desulfobulbaceae bacterium | reverse complement strand
TTTCGGCAGGCAAAGGAGGGAAAGCCATTGGGATGATGTGTATCTAGAGTTAAAAGAAAAAGAGCAAAGGGTTCTTTGCCTTTTCCAAGTTGTTGAAATTTTTTATAGGCGATCTCCAACAACTTGTCATCATGGATCCCCCAACCACAGACCTGATTTTTCAGCATATAATCTGCATCTAATTCTTTAGCTCCAAACACAGTATCAAAATGGTGCGTTTTCAAAAATGTCCCTTTGCCTGCAAAATCAAGATCGGCACCACCTATAAACATTAAATTGTAACCATTTTCTTTAAGTACATCACTTATACAAAGCGCTCCGGGATAAAACTCATTCATTCCGGACATAGAATTGCCATGTGATGGAGTGACTAATGGAACACCACACTGGCTAGCCACAAAACCACCAATAGTCCACCAAGAGGAATTTAGTTGTTGAATCCTGGTAAATGTAATTCCTTGCTGCTCAAGAGTTCGAAGATGAGTGATCAATCCGGGAAATAAATCATTATCAAAATAAGTCCGTTCAAGGCTTTCCAGATATATAACGACCAAATTCTTTTTCCGAGGTAACTGCCCAATCATTGGTCGAGTTTTACTCGTAAAATTATCCAGTTCATATTGCGTCTTGTGAGTTGTAAAAAAATAAATTTTTCCTAAATTAATAACCAATGGATTCGTTGACAGTGCGAGAAGAAGAGCACATATAGAGATGACAATGAATCGACTGCGTTGACATCTTCGATAACTTCGCTTCTTGTTTCTCAAGAGCAATACAGCGAATAGTAAAGTAAAAAATATGGTTGAACATCCCAAAACGATGAGTTTTAAATAATCAAAAATATCTGCTCCCTTAAGACCGGAACTCAGATGATAGAGAACTGAAAGGGTAAGGCCATTGTCAGTGAAAAAATCACAAACAAAATGCAAAACGATGGCAGTAATGTAAAGAATGAGTCCCAGAGAGAACAGATATATAACCTTTTGTTTTGCACGAAGGGGAACAAGGCAACAAAGAAAAACGAGAAAAAATAATAATGATAATGTTAACATCGAAAATTGTCCTTAGAAATGTAGAATTACTATATCGAATTATAGTCAAATCTAATATTTGAAAAATTCATCCATGAACTCCTGAAATATTCAACACTGATCAGGGGGCACAGTTCACTTCTGAAGATTTTACAGAAGTATTACTGGATAAAAATATTGCTATCAGCATGGATGGCCGGGGGCGTGCCCTGGACAATGTATTTATTGAACGTCTCTGGTGGACGGTAAAGTATGAAGATATTTATCCGAAATCTTACTCTGATGGACATATATTGTATAATGGGCTGAATCGTTATTTCGACTACGACAACATGGAAAGAAAACACTCGGCACTCGACAAGCGCACTCCCTTTGAGGTATTCTCAAGAGCTACCATACATTGAAGTGCTGCCAAAAAGCAGAGGAAATTGAATACTTCCGGTTCGCTCCGCTCGCCGGAAGAGGGTTTAATGCATTAAGGATCCATGAATGGGGAAAAAGGCCAGGCATAGAAGATATGCCCGGCCTTCCATTCACGAATCACTCACCACGGCGCTCGGGTCGCTCCTCAGCGTTGCCCTATCCTCCGGGTGAGCAGAATGACGTTAACAGGATGCAAGAATGACATCAACAAGAGTGGCAATTTAACTGAGTTAGTCGCCGTAAAAAGGAACAGCAGATTCCATCTTAAATTCGTCACCTCGTGGTTTAAAAATGGGGGGTAAGCCCAGTTTGTGATGAAAAAAAACAATTATATGAGGTCGGGAGGTCTGAGATTGCTGATTTGATTCAATCAAAGGGAGCCAGTTTCAAATGACATGATCATGGTAACATCAACGAGTTCAAAAATTCTGGACACCGGACACGTAAAGATGCTTTTCATAAAAGGATCATTCCGTTTTTTCTTTGTCCTGGCCACCCAGAACTCTGCGTACGGTATAGATAGGCTTATTCTGGGTTTCAAAATAAGTCCTGGCCTGGAGTTCGCCAAGCAATCCCATGGAGACAAACTGCATCCCCATGAAAATCAGTAGGACAGCCAAGAGAAGGAGGGGGCGGTTGCCCAGAGGGATACCAAAAAACTGCCGCTGAATAGTCATGACAAGGGCAATAAAAAAGCCAAGAGAACCACTGATTATCCCCAGCATACCAAATACCTGGATGGGTCTTGTGGCATAACTCAGGAGAAATTTCACCGTCATCAGGTCAAGAATAACCCGCAGGGTTCGTGAAATGCCATATTTTGAGGTGCCGAACCGCCTTGGCCGGTGATTGACCTTGACCTCGGCGATCCTGCTGCCCATCCCTGAGGCGATTGCCGGAATAAAACGATGCATCTCTCCATAAAGCCTGATGCCCTTGGTAATCTCCCGGTGAAACATTTTAAGCGTACATCCATAATCATGGAGATGGACACCGGTCACGGTGGAGATGAGCTTATTGGCGATCATTGAAGGCAGTTTCCGGTTGATAAATGCGTCCTGGCGGTTAAAACGCCAGCCGCTGACCAGGTCATACCCCTCCTCCATCTTGGCAAGCAGCGCCGGGATGTCATGGGGGTCATTCTGCATATCCCCATCCATGGTGACGATCACGTCACCGGTCGCATAATCAAAGCCCGCTGCCATGGCCGCCGTCTGACCAAAATTACGCCGAAAGCTGACAACAACTACTCGCTCGTCCTGCTGTTGAATAGTGGTAAGCAATTCAAGGCTGCGGTCACTGGAACCATCATCGACAAAGACAATTTCAGACGTGTGATCAAGGGACTGCAGCACCTCACTCAACTCTTCATACAGAGGACGAATATTTTCTTCTTCATTATATATGGGAATCACAACAGAAAGTTTCACGCATTCTCTCCAGGATTACTTGTTGGATTGTTGTAATCTGACCTGAGCGTTCAGGCGTAAATATATATCAGGCCAGCAGTCATTGCCGGTATGATAGCTGAGGCGCACTGCCTCACCGGCGGGAGTGCCTATCCGCCAGAGAAAAATTTCATAATCGGCCCGATCATGTTCATGGGCGCCGGTGCTGGCACCATATACCAGAAAATTACCGGTATTGGCAACCTTGGGAAAATATTCATGACTGTATTCCGTCGGGGAATCAAACCAGCGCACACGCTTCAGGCTATCAGGATCAACCTTATAAAACGCATTTTTCATCTTGCCGCCGTGATCGACATAGTAGAGATAACTGGAATCAGGGGCCCAGGTCAGCTGACAGCCATCACCGACCCGCCGGATATGTTTCCCTTGGTCAACCACCACTGTAGCCCGTTTACTCCCGCGCAGAGTGACGGCGGTTTCCTGCCGTTTATCACTGAAGACCGGGCCACCCAATGATACCGAAGAGGAAAGAAAGCCCTGCTTGCCCGTCTCTAACAGCACCGTCTCTTTTCCGGTAATTAAATCATATTCCACAAATTGATTGGTCCCCCGTTGAAACCGAATTTTTTTCCCATCTTCGGACCAGGTCGGTACGTTTCCATTTCGAACAACGAGTTGTTCCTTTCCCGTTTTCAGATCCAACATATACACATCCCATGGGACAGGATTTCGTTGGGAAACCCAGGGGACCTGGGAACGACAAAAAACTATCCGTGTTCCTTCGGGTGAAATCCGGGGAAAATATTCCGTATGGGGATTGGTGGTCAGCCGGGACAGTTTCTGCTCCGGCAACGAGAGCATGACAATATCATGGTTACCGAATCGATTGCTTGACCAGACCACGAATCCATGCAGATTCTTCAAAAGCGGCACAGCCGAGGCAACCTTTCCCCTTGGTATGGAAATGCCCGGTTGTGGGGCGGAAAAACTCCCCATTTTCATAATTTTGCGGGCCTGAAAGGCAAAAAAAGCAATGCCGGCAAGCAAAAAAAGCAACGCAGCAATGATGTATCGCCTGGGCTGCGTTTGCCGAACTGCTCCGGCAGGGCTGCGCTTTCGAGAAACCACAAAGAAAAAAAGAACCAGACTGGTTATTCCCAGAGAATAATCAATAATCTGGCTCCAGATATGCAAAACCAGCAATATAATACCCGAAGCAACCTTTTCCGCGCCCAGGGCAATCATGGTTAATGCTCCCCCGGCTTCATAGGTCCCAAAGCTCATAAAAGCCGGTACCGGCAGACTGGCTGCAGCTTCAGCGCTGATCAAGGTTATGAGTACCGAGGCGGGACTGGTGACAAGGGTGCTAAAACTTGGAAGCACGACGCCGAGGAAAAGAAGATACAGACCAAGGTACTTGGTAAACCGCACCCCAAGAGACAGGGCAAGAAGCGGCACGACTATTCCGCTTGCGCGTACCTGCTGGAGGGCGGCAGCCGTTTCCCTGACAAGCCCGGCCAGCTTGCCGACCAGTTTTTGGCCATCCTGACTAAAACGTTCAAGCCGCCTGCCCAGAAAAGTCAGCACCGGAAAAAGAAAAACAAGCAGGCCGCCACTGACCAGGACAACAAGCAGAAGCGAGCCGATAAGCCATGGCTGCAGCTCGGATGCGATCAGTTGGTAGATGAGCAACATGCCAAGCAGCAGGGCCAGGGCAATCAGGTCAAAGACAAAAGAGATCGACAGTGAAGAGAGACAGGCCTCGGCCCGCACGGTAAATCCTTTATTGAGCATGGCAACATAGCTGAGTTCACCCAGCCTTGCCGGAAGCATATCAACAAACATATTTCGACTCATGGAAACCAGTAGCAGATGGAACAACCCGGGGACCTCTTTTTCCGATGCCCGGAGAATAATCCGATAACGAACAGCCCGGAAAAAGGCCTGAACCAGACCGGCAATAAAATAGCTGCCGACAAGAAACAGACTTGTCCGGTGAAGAACGGCTTTGATTTTCGGCAGAAGATCCAGGTGGACGGAACCGACCAAACCACTCAGCAGAATACCCATCAGGAGCAGCGAAATCCCCATGGAAAGCAGGATATTGAGCACAAACCTTTTGTCAAGAGCAAGAGGCATAACGGAGTAAAATCACAACTGATTAATGGAGGAAGAGGAATGTGTCGGATCCGTTTTCATTGAACCCAATGTGATTCTGAACAGATAGACCAGGCCGCCGACAAGAGAATAACACACCGACATGGCCAGAAACAACAGCGCCAGTGACCGGGTCTGGATATTGCTCATACCCGCCCAGCCGAAAAAAAACACATAACCCGCATCCCGCAGGCCGATACCGTTAATGGAGATGGGCAGCACCTCCATCAGGCCGATGAGCGGTACAAAGGCGCTGAAATAAATAAAGGGCACATGCGAGTGCAGTGAACGGGCCAGCAGATAGACGATGCAGATAACGGAGAGCTGAAAGACAAAAGAGATGATCATGACCTTGGCCAGAAGTCTGCGATCCGCTCCATAACAGGAAAAGGAGAGAAAAAACTTATCCACCAGCCTCTTGAGGGTAGCGAACCGGTCCAGTCGTGTCACCTTGAGAAATAACCTGACCGGGGTCTGTTTCACCAGGGCCGCCAGCAGCACAAACAGGAGGACCAATACCAGCAAAGGCCCCAGGAAAAAGAAAGGCTCGTGAAAACGGTAGGCCACAACAATGGAAGAGAGCAGGCCGAGGATGACCAGGGCCAGAAAACCGGAAAACCTGTCGGCAAAAACCGAGGCAACGGTTCGCATCCCCTCCTTACTTTTTTTGGCCACATCATAAATCCGG
>JALXCX010000252.1 GCA_026990725.1 Desulfobulbaceae bacterium | reverse complement strand
GCCAAAGACATCCTGATCCATTTGATGGTCTGCCACTATGATCTGTCTCTCCAGTGTTTTTCCAAGACCGGTGATTTGATCTCTGTAAAGAGCGGCACGTTCAAACTGCTGTTCTCTGGCGGCATTATTCATTTTTTCTGTTAACTGCGTAATGACCTGCCTGCTTTTTCCTTCAAGGATAAGCAACACTTCATCAACCATTGATTGATATGTTTCAGGATCAGCAAGCCCAGCGCACGGGGCCAGGCATCGTTTCATCTGGTAGTTGAGACAGGGGCGGCTGCGATCTCGAAGTTTTTTACAGCGCCTGAGAGGAAACATTGTGTAAAGAAGTTTTAAAGAAGCACGCATGGCCGAGGTTGATGAATACGGGCCAAAATACCTGTTACCATCACGAAGCCGTCGTCTGGTGACAACGAGCCTTGGCCATTGCTCTTTCATTGTTACCTTGATGAGCGGGTAGTTTTTATCATCTCTTAAAATAACATTGTATCGGGGGCGATGTTTTTTAATCAGCGAGGACTCAAGTATCAGGGCCTCTTTTTCTGTGGTCGTGAGAATTGTTTCAACACGTTTGACATGCGAGAGCATGACTGCTGTTTTGGAATGTGCCGAACCTTTGAAATGGGCATACTGTGAGAGTCTTTTGCGCAGATCCCTGGCCTTGCCGACATAGAGCACTGTTGTTGAGCCAAGCATTTGATAGACTCCGGGGCCATGGCTGACAGTTTTGAGATATGCGGCTGACAAAGGGGCAGCTGGCTGCTGAGATGTTTTTGACTGGCCCATAATCAGGAACCATCAGGCATAAAAGGCGGCCTGAAAGAGTTTTTGGGTATAGGGGTGGGCTGGACGGGCAAAAATTGTGTCAGCATTGCCTGATTCGACAATTTTTCCCTGGCGCATAACAGCGAGCTGGTCAGCCAGTGAGCGAATGACCCGTAGATCATGGGTGATAAAGATATATGTCATGCCGTACTGTTTCTGCAGCCGGGTCAGCAGGCGGATAATCTGTGCCTGAATCGTTGTGTCAAGAGCTGAAGTCGGCTCATCCAGGATCAGCAGTTTGGGTTTAAGAATTATGGCCCGGGCTATGGCAATACGCTGTCGCTGGCCTCCGGAGAATTCATGGGGAAAGCGGCTGCCCATCTCCGGGTCAAGCTCAACATCTTCAAGTGCCTGGCGTACGAGCTGCTGTCGTTTTTTTTTGGTTTTTACAAGACGGTGTACCTTTAACCCCTCGGCTATGATCTGTTCAACTGTCAGCCGGGGCGAGAGTGAGGAAAAAGGGTCCTGGAAGACAATCTGCAGCTCCTGGCGTAGAGGGCGCATTTGTTTATTATTTAATGAAGATAAAAGAATCTTTTGAGTATCGTAATGAAAATAAATGCTCCCTTTACAAGGGGTAAGTTTCAGTAAACACATGGCCAGTGTACTCTTTCCGGAACCGGATTCGCCAACTATCCCCAATGTTACCCCCTGTTGTATTGTCAGGTCGACATGATCAACAGCCTTGACTACGGTTTTTTTTCGCTGAAAAAAACCTGTCCAGGAAGTCTTGAGGGTAAACTCACAGTAGATATCAGAAAGCTCAAGCAGCGGCGGCCCTGGAGGGGAAGAGGTGTGTTGGGTATCGGGAACTGCTGCCAGCAGGTGTTTGGTATACGTGTCACGGGGGTTGGCAAAGAGACTGGCTGTACTGTTTTGTTCAACTATTCGGCCTTTGTTCATGATGGAAACAGTGTCAGCGGCTTTTTGCACCATGGGCAGATCATGGGTGATAAGCAGGACTGCCATGTTGAATTCCTGCTGTATGTCCTTGATGAGCGCAAGAATTTGCGTCTGAATAGTGACATCAAGGGCTGTTGTCGGTTCATCAGCGATGAGCAGGAGAGGTTTGCAGGCCAGGGCCATGGCAATCATGACCCGCTGTCTCTGTCCACCTGAAAGCTGGTGCGGATACGAGTTGATCCTGTAAGAGGGTTCTTTGATGCCTGTCCTTGCAAGGAGGCTGATCGCCTGATCTTCGGCTTCTTCCCGGGACATTTCCCGATGCAGCATTAACGGCTCAACAAGTTGATTGCCGATGGTGTAGACCGGGTTGAGTGAGGTCATCGGTTCCTGAAAAATCATGGCAATATCATTGCCGCGGATTTCTCTGATGGCTTTTTTATTCAGCTTAAGGATGTTCTGTCCTTCAAAGAGAATACGGCCGCTGGTGCGCACTGTGGCTACGTCTTCCAGCAACCTGAGGATGGACATGGCTGTGACTGATTTACCGGAACCAGACTCGCCGACAAGCGCGTGGGTTTCCCCCTGCCTGATGGTCAGGCTGATGTCATGGAGTACCTGAGTTTCTCCACCAGCTTCCCTGTTTGCGCAAAAGGACAGGGACAGGTTGTCTATTTCCAGGAGAGGATTCATTTGCCGGAAAATTTTATGGTTATCAGGACGAACCTTGTTGCTGCCTGATCCGGGTCAACAGTTCTTTGCCGCCTGATTCAAGAATAAAAGCCCCGAGGTCCCTGCCTAAAGATTCAGCATGAGTAGAGGGACCTATGCGGGTTGACGTGATGTTTTTCTTTCCATCAAGGCTGACCAACCCGCCTGTCAGCGTTACGATATTTTGGTCTAATACGGCCAGGGCAAAGGCCGGAATGGAACAACCCCCTTCAAGCTGGCGGAGAAAGGCCCGCTCTGCCAGCAGACACGCTTCGCTCTCAGGATTGTTCAGGCAGGCACGGATTGCTTTTCGTCTTTCAGGGGCAAGAGATGTGGAGGCCTCTATGGCAACACATCCCTGGCCAACAGGTGGTATGAACTGATCCCTGGGGAATGTTTTTATAATCATCGAGTCCATTTCCATGCGATGAACGCCTGCGTAGGCCAGCATTATGCCATCACAGAGACCTTCTTTCATCTTTTTTACCCGTGTCTGCAGATTACCTCGAATATCAATGGTCTGTATGTGGGGATAATGCAGCTTGAGCAGGGCTCTTCGGCGAACCGAAGAAGTACCCAGAGTGATGTTTTCCTTTGGATCATCAATGTTTAATCCGGGATTATGGCTGAGCAGAACGTCTTCAGATCTTTCCCGGTCAGTAAAGGCGATCAACGTGAAGTGATCCGGCAGTATTGAAGGCATATCCTTGGCACTGTGTACCGCAATATCTATGGCCCCGCTTGCCAGTTGATCCTCAAGCTCTTCTGTGAAAACACCCTTGGAACCGATTTTTGCAATGGAAGTATTAAGAATTTTATCACCTTTGGTTTCCATGGTGATAATGTCTGTTTCAAGCCCGGCTTTTATAAGCTTTTTCTGGACATAATAGGTTTGCCACATGGCAAGTTTACTCTTTCTGGAACCAATTGTAATTTTCATTGTTTTTTGCTTTTTTGGTTGACAGAGAAAAATGGGCAACGCTTTTTTAGATCTCTTGAAAAGTGTACATGATACAGGCCAGACACTTTACCAAAAAATATTTGTTTTGTCTTGCCCTACAAAACAATACCTGCCGGGTGGTGAAATGGCCTTACATGTGGGTATGGGAAACTGATGAAAGGGGATCAGATTTGTTGCTGGAAAGATAAAGGAGCCTGCCCAATGCCGGGAAAGGGCATCGGGCAGGCAGGATATACTGTTGTCGGATGGCTGTACAGTACAACCGGATGAAGTGGTCGTTGGTCGATGGGCCCTGGATGGGCGGGTTATACTGTTCAGCTTGATTTTAAGGCAATCTTACAGCCGACATACATGCAATTATCCTTTTGGTTCTTCTTTAGGTGCTTTCATGCAGTCCTGAAGATCTTCAGTTGTTGTTGCCTTTTCGACGCAGTTTCTCTGGGCGGTCAGTGCATCAAGCTGTGCCGGATCATTTTTTGCCTGATCCATCTGGGCAATAATGTCACCGAGAACCTTGGTCTGCTCGGCAGCAAAATCGTTAGCCAGGACAGGGGTTGCAATGAAAGCACAGGCGATAGCAGCAAGAAGTAATTTTTTCATTTTTTCCTCCATTTGGGAATTAAAAAGAATCAGTTAAACAACGATTGCCCTCTTAGTAGCATCAGTCGTGCCATTTTTTATTTTTAGAAGAAAAAATTATTGACGAGGCAAGGGTTTGCAAACTTATCATTCTGTTTTATCGTTTAATTCAGTCTCCGGTATGATTATGAATGAATGAAGATAAATGTAAACGTATTAGCGCAGAGTTGAAAGCCACGGTACATTGCCAGAGAGACTGTCTTGAATAAAGAACAGAAAGAATCTTAAAACATCTAACTTGTTGAATTAATGGAGAAATACCCTGTGTGGTATTGGCGACATATCGCTATGCCCTTGTTGTCTATGTGACTGATATTATGTATTATTTTCTGTAACTCTGTTTGCTGAATTTTTATGATAAGCGTGCACAGCTATGCGGATATAACAACCGGTGAAGTCCGGTAGGGAGGAGCAATGCGTGAGGCTTTGTTGTATACGGCAGCAGATAACGGTTCTGTTATCTGCAATCTTTGCATGCATAGATGTCGTATCAGGCCAGGAAAGCGTGGTCTGTGTGGTGTCCGTGAAAACAAGGGGGGAACGCTTTACTCCCTGGTTTATGGCAGACTTGTTGCCTGTCATGTTGATCCGGTTGAAAAAAAGCCATTATTCCATTTTTTACCAGCCAGCAGCACCTATTCCATAGCAACTGTTGGCTGCAATATGCGTTGCCTGCACTGCCAGAACCATGAAATATCCCAGTTTCCACATCTGTATCAGGGAAAAATTACCGGCAGTGTCATAACTCCTGAAGCCGTTGTTGAGGCGGCACTGGCAGCCGGCTGCAAGAGTGTCAGCTATACCTATGTGGAACCAACAGTGTTTTATGAGTTTGCCCTGGAAATAGCTGGCCTGGCCAGGGCAGGGGGCATAAAGAATATATTTGTCAGTAACGGCTTTATGACACCTGAGGCAAACCGTGCTCTTGCTAAAATTCTTGATGGAATAAATATTGATCTAAAGGCATTTACCGACAGTTTCTATAAAAAGATATGCAGGGCAAGGCTAGAACCGGTTCTTGATACAATCAGGCTTTTGCATGAGCTGGGTGTATGGGTTGAAGTGACAACCCTGATAATACCCGGTCTTAACGATTCCCCTCGGGAACTTGCAGATATTGCCAGTTTTATCCACGCTGTTTCTCCGAAAATACCGTGGCATGTAACAGCTTTTCATCCGTCCTGGCAACTGACCACGCCAGTGTCTACACCTCTGGAAACACTGGAACTGGCTGAGCAGATCGGGCGTGATGCCGGACTTTGTTTCGTCTATCAGGGCAACCGGCCAGGCAGCGGCGGCGAAGATACGCATTGCCCGGCCTGTGGTGCCGAACTGATTATCCGCCGTGGTTTTACCCTGTGTGAAAACCGGATGGTACATGCATGTTGTGATCAGTGCGGTACAAGGGTTCCCGGGGTTTGGGCATAATTCCGGGAAATTATCTGCTTTTACGGTTGCAGTGTTTGCCACATCGGACAAGCCCCCAGCCAAAGGCCGGGTCTTTACCGGAATCCCCCAGGTCAACACTGGTTTGTTTAAGAAAATTGATTGTTGTCTTAATTGATTTTCTTCTGCTGCGTTTGAGAGTACTGGCTACAATCGCTGTGCAGTAAGGGACGGCAAAAGATGTTCCTGATTTTAAGCAGATCTGATCACCCCTGCAGGGGACCGGA
>JALXCX010000251.1 GCA_026990725.1 Desulfobulbaceae bacterium | reverse complement strand
GTGGAGTGTCTGATACAGAGATCGCCCAGATAGAACAATCTGCCTGCCCGACCTGTGGGTCCTGCTCCGGCATGTTTACAGCAAATTCCATGAACTGCCTGAACGAGGCCCTGGGTATGGCCCTCCCTGGAAATGGAACCGTCGTTGCCACGCATGCCAACCGTCTTCAACTCTTTGAACAGGCTGCCCAACGCATCGTTGCTATGTGTGATGCCTGGTATGGCCACGAGGACGCATCTGTACTGCCGCGCTCTATTGCCACAAAAGCAACCTTCATGAACGCCATGGCGCTCGACATTGCCATGGGTGGTTCGACCAATACGGTCCTGCATATTCTGGCTATTGCCCATGAAGCCGGTGTTAACTTCACCATGAAAGACATTGATCAACTTTCCAGAAAGGTACCCAACCTTTGTAAAGTTGCTCCCTCTTCTCTGTATCATGTAGAAGATGTTAACCGGGCTGGAGGAATTCTCGCAATCCTTGGCGAGCTTGATCGTTGCGGCCTGATCGACACTTCTGTGAACAGGGCCGACGGGAACACCCTGGCACTTGCCCTTGAAAAGTACGACATCATGCACACTTCTGTCCTGCCTGAGGCACAGGACCTCTATGCCAGCGCGCCGGCGCGCAACGGCCGAAATCTAGTCATGGGATCACAAGTAAAGATGTACAGTGATCTGGACCGGGACAGGCAAAAAGGCTGTATCAGAAATCAGGACCATTGCTATTCAACAGATGGCGGGCTGGCCGTGTTATATGGCAACATCGCCGAGGACGGCTGTATAGTAAAAACCGCAGGTGTTGCTGAATCTATTCTCCATTTTACAGGAACAGCACGGGTATTTCATTCGCAGGAAGCGGCCTGTGAGGCAATCCTTGATGATAAAATAATCCCCGGTGATATCGTCTTTATTCTGTACGAAGGCCCAAAAGGTGGTCCCGGGATGCAGGAGATGCTCTACCCGACGTCCTATCTCAAATCAAAACACCTGGGAACGGATTGTGCCCTTGTCACTGACGGGCGTTTTTCCGGCGGTACTTCAGGACTTTCCATTGGCCACGTGTCCCCTGAAGCGGCCAGAGGAGGCGCCGTAGCGCTGGTACAGGAAGGAGACAAAATAGACATTAATATCCCAGACAGGACGATCAATCTGCTGATCAATAAAGAGGAACTCGCTTCACGCAGATCAACAGAAGAGGCCCGGGGCAAACAGGCCTTTACAGCTGATCGTACCCGTAACATTCCGGACTCACTTCGAATCTATGCTCAATTTGCCACTTCTGCCGACAGGGGAGCCGTACGCGTACTACCTGAATAAGTATGTTCTCCGGAATAGCAGGAAGAAGAATATCTTTGGCAAAAGATTGCTATTCCGGAGTGCTTCTCCTTATTACCAGTCAACCATATAACAGGTTAAGTCACGGCCCTCTTCCAAATCTCTCCCCTCCATGTAGCAGAGCATTGATTCTGCAGCGACTTTCCCTTGATATACAGCTTTAGCGGCTGTCTGCGGGCCAAGCACATCATCACCTCCTGCAAAAATCCAGTCAACAGTTGTCTGTAATGTCCTTGGATTTACAGTGTAGGTTCCCCAGGATTCAAGAAGAATTTCTGTCCCCTTGTCTGCGTCATGATTAACCTTTTGACTGATGGCGGGGATAATGGAATCAGCTTGGATGATGAAATTTGAACCTTCCTTCTGCACCGGTCTTCTTCGGCCAGAATCATCTGGCTCGCCCAGCTCCATGCGAACACACTCTACTCCGGATAATTTGCCATTCTCCGAATGAATCTTCACCGGCGCGGCTAGAAACTCTATGTTGACTCCCTCTTCCTCAAGATGATGAATTTCAGCAGAGGAAGCCGGCATTTCTTCTTTTGTTCGGCGATAAAGGATAAAGACCTCATCAGATCCGGTCCGCAGAGCAGTTCTTGCAACATCGATGGCAACATTACCGCCACCAACAACGACAACCTTTCGGCCAATGTCAACATCATCACCTGTCAAAACCCGACGCAGATAGTCAACACCATGCAAAACGCCTTCCGTCCCCTCCTCACCTTCTATTCCTAATTTTCTGCTTTCATGAGCACCAACACCAAGAAAAACGCTTTCATACCCTTCCTCTTTAAGTTGTTCGAGTGTCTTATCACGCCCGATGGTTACGCCAAGTTTTATCTCAACACCACAATGCTTTAAAGCAGCAAGCTCAGCACCAATTATGTCACGGGGAAGACGATAATGAGGAATACCCACGGCCAGCATACCGCCAAAAACAGGCAGGGCCTCAAAAATGGTACATTTATAACCGTTAAATGCAAGAATATGTGCGACAGTCATACCTGACGGCCCAGCACCTACAATGGCGGCCTTGCGGCCGTTAGAAAGCGCACAGTCGCGTGACAATGTCTTACCGTTGGCAACCATCCAATCAGTCAAATACCGTTCAAGCATTCCAATCGCAACGGGATCACCTTTTTTCCCTCGTATACAACTCCCTTCGCACTGAAACTCATGAGGACAGACTCTTGAACATACAGACGGCATGGAACTGGTTTCTCTCACTTTCCAATACGCCTCTTCAAATTTCTTCTCGCGGAGTAAACGTATAAATGATGGAATATCATTTCGGATTGGACAACCGTCAATACACTTAGGCTTCTTACATTGGAGACACC
Organism: Desulfobulbaceae bacterium; assembly: GCA_026990725.1. Taxonomy (GTDB): domain Bacteria; phylum Desulfobacterota; class Desulfobulbia; order Desulfobulbales; family Desulfobulbaceae; genus Desulfobulbus_C. The sequence continues at coordinate 3,036 of JALXCX010000251.1, read as the reverse complement.
TGTTTGCTTCAAGAAGTGCTGCCTCTTCGGAATACCCGGAAGTTACTTCCTTAAAATTTGTTATTCTCTCGGCAGGATCCAGTTCGACAGGCTGTTGCCGAGGTATAGCCATTCTTTCTTTTGGTTTCATAAGGACTCCTTCGGTATAAATAATCTATAACTATTCAGGGATCAGCACAATGCTGGCACAACCTGTTGCCTGTAACTGTTCAGATGTGGCTCCCATATTACGGAAGCAGGCCAACGAACTATAGCTCGTTAAATGAGACGGCCTGGTCGCCGTAAGATAGGGTGCAGCTAAACAGTTACAACAATCTTTAGAAAAAATTTTTAACAGAAGAACGGAGATAGAGCATGAACCAACCTAAAAACAATTAATTTCGTACAGATAAAGATGGACCTATCGGCAAAAAAAAAGGGGTCGCCCAGTAGGCGACCCCAAAAAAAAAATAGGTGTGGATTTTTTACTGACGGGCTAGTTCTGAAGCACGAACCCTGGCAAGAGCACGTTGTAATGCTGCCTCTGCACGGGTCTGATTAAAACTTTCAGATTGAGATTGTGACTGAGCCAGACGTTTCTCTGCCCGTTCCTTAGCACGCATGGCACGATCTACATCTATATCACTTCCATACTCAGCACTTTCAACCAAAAAAGTGATTTTATTATTTGAAACTTCAGAAAAACCACCACTTACCATCAGATACTTCGTTTGTTTATCCTTTGTAAAACTCATGGTTCCAGTTTTAATGGTACTTAAAAATGGAGCATGGTTAGCAAGGACACCAAAATCACCACCTACACCGGGTGCTGTTACGATATCTACATCTTCACTAACAACAGGCCCGGCTGGGGTTACAACTTCAAGATGAATCTGTGCCATTGTTCTTACCTCAGTGCTTAAGCTTTACGCCGGATTAAGCTTCAGCCTTCTCAGCGGCAGCTTTCTCGAGAGCTTCCTCGAGAGATCCAACCATATAGAATGCATTTTCAGAAAGTTCATCATGTTTGCCATCAAGAATTTCTTTAAATCCACGTACTGTGTCGGCAACCTTAACGTACTTACCGTCCATACCGGTGAAAACCTCAGCAACAGTAAAAGGCTGAGAAAGAAAACGCTGAATCTTACGTGCTCGACCTACAGTGAGCTGATCTTCTTCAGAAAGCTCATCCATACCAAGAATAGCAATAATATCCTGGAGTTCTTTGTATTTCTGCAAAGATACCTGTACGCCACGAGCTGTTGCGTAATGCTCTTCACCAACAACGTTCGGGTCAAGAATACGCGATGTGGAATCGAGCGGGTCAACAGCAGGGTAAATACCAAGCTCAGCAATCTGACGAGAAAGAACTACGGTACCGTCAAGATGAGCAAATGTTGTAGCAGGGGCAGGGTCAGTCAAGTCATCAGCAGGTACGTAAACACACTCTACAGCTGTAATTGAACCCTTTGTTGTAGATGTAATACGCTCCTGAAGAGCACCAAGGTCAGTAGCAAGTGTCGGCTGGTAACCAACAGCTGATGGAATACGACCAAGAAGAGCAGATACCTCAGCACCAGCCTGTGTGAATCGGAAAATGTTGTCAACGAAGAACAACACGTCCTGACCTTCTTCATCTCGAAAGTACTCAGCAGCGGTCAGTCCGGTAAGAGCAACACGGGCACGGGCACCAGGAGGCTCAGTCATCTGACCATACACGAGTGCAGCTTTAGGAAGTACGCCAGACTCCTTCATCTCCATGTACAAGTCATTACCCTCACGAGTACGCTCACCAACACCGCAGAAAACAGAAATACCACCATGCTGCATGGCGATGTTGTTAACCATTTCCATCATGATTACGGTCTTACCACAACCAGCACCACCAAACAGTCCCATTTTACCACCACGAGGGAATGGAACCAGGAGGTCAATAACTTTAATACCAGTCTCAAGAACGTTAACTTCTGTGTCCTGCTCGACAAACTCTGGAGCTTCACGATGAATAGGCATGGTCTTAGAAGAATCAATCTCGCCTTTACCATCAACCGGTCGGCCAACAACGTTCATAATGCGACCAAGTGCTGCTTCACCCACGGGAATCGTAATAGGCTTTCCATCATCCCGACAATTCATTCCCCGAACAAGACCATCCGTCTGGTCCATAGCGATGCAACGTACACAGTTATCACCAAGATGCTGTGCAACTTCAATTACTAGATTTTCCTCGGTATCATTAATACCTGGATTTGTAACAAACAAGGCATTCAGGATCTCAGGGAGATCTCCTGCCTCAAACTCAACGTCTACAACAGGTCCAATAACCTGTATAATTTTACCAACTCGCGAATCACCCATTTGAAATGGCCTCCTCTATCAGATTAAATACTTTAATGTATCGTATTAGCCCTTAAGTGCCTCAGCACCACCGACAATGTCCATTAACTCACCGGTAATGGCTGACTGGCGAGCTTTATTATACAGCTGTGTAAGATCTTTAATGATATCGCCACAAGCTGTTGTAGCGTTATCCATGGCTGTCATTCGAGCAGCATGCTCGCCTGCACCAATTTCAATCATACCGTGAAAGACCTGTACGTTGAGATATAATGGTAATAGTACTTCCATAATCTCACCTGGTTCCGGCTCGTAAATGTATGCGCCTGTCACACCTTCTTTCTCGGGGGCAGGTTCATTTTCATCGGCTTCAACAGGTTTTATTGGAAGCAATTCCTCAACCACCGGCAACTGTTTTGCAATTGAGACAAACTGTGCATACACAAGATCTACCTGATCAGATTCTCCACTCAGAAAATAATGTGTTAGATCCTGTGAAATCTCACGGGCATTAAACATCTGGAAGGTCCCCATAATGTCTTTAAAGGACTTCCTGATCTTACCGGTACGCTTTAAGCTTTGAGCCGCCTTGTTCCCTACAGTAACAAAGGTAACTTTCTTTCCCTCGGCTTCGTAAGCTGCCATCTTCTTCTTGGCGGTTTTCACAATATGTGAATTGAAACTACCACAAAGTCCGCGATCAGATGTTATAACGATAAT
>JALXCX010000250.1 GCA_026990725.1 Desulfobulbaceae bacterium | reverse complement strand
GTGCTCAAGGGTCAGGCTGCTGTTCTTACCATCGATGGAGCAGATGTCAGCCGCCAATTTATTGCCGGAGCAGAGGCGGTTCTGCAAATTGCCAGAATGCAGAATATTTCCCTGGCCATCCTCAAGGCCGGAAGTCCCTCCTGCGGCAATTCGGCCACCCCGGGCGTTACAACGGCCCTTCTGCGTAACAACAATATTGATGTCATAGAGTTTTGACAACAGAGACAGCACCAGCACCAGAAAAATCTAGGAAGGTGGGGTGTCGCTCTTCCCGGCTGGAAGATCATTTGGATCAGTCACAAGCAAACGAATAACCAAAATACCCGCCTCATAGAGCAGATACAAAGGAACGCCCATGAGCGCCATGTTGAAAGCATCTGGCGTTGGGGTGAGCAATGCGGCCAGAATTGCGATGCCAAGCACGGCGAAACGTCGGTTTTTTTCGAAAACTTTTCTGGATATCATCCCAACCTGGGCAGAAAAAACCATGAAAACAGGCAATTCAAATATAACACCAAAGGCGAGAATAAAAATCGTCACAAAATTAACAAACCGCCCTATGGAAATAACCGCCTTCATGTTTTCCGACTGATAGCTAAGCAAAAATTTCACACCAAAAGGCAAGGTAACCAGATAACAGAACAGGGTCCCGCCATAAAAGAGCAGACAGGTGGCCAGCACAAACCAGAACAGTTTTCTTCCTGTTACGCCAAAGGGTTTGCCAAGCGCCTTCCACAAGACATACATGAATAAAGGCATGAGCGTGTACAAGGCCCCGAAAAAGGCGACTTTCACATGAGCCAGAAAAGGACCGGCCACTGAAAAAAAATACAACTTTTCCCGTAAATGCTCCTGAAAAACAGTGATCAAACCTGTAGACAGAAAAAAAAGAGCCACTGTCAAAATCATCAGGGTAATGCCTAAAAGGCGCACTGACTTTCGCAGTTCTGACAGGAAAATAATGAGATTATTATACTTTGACACTATGGCAAATCCATGATGTTGCGAGAAGTAGTACGAGACAAAATCTCCCCATATTTGCTTGACCCGAAATTATAAAAGTAGCAAAACACTGCCTGAAAAGCAATTGAATACCCATTGCCTTATGCCCTGTGTCATGCTAAAAATTTATGCTGGTTCATCATGCTGCTCAGACTCAGCATTTTCATAAATTAACTATAGAGCCCATAACATGCTAGAATTACGTTTTATCCGGGAAAACATCGACCTGGTAGAGGAAAAATGCATCCATCGCGGGATGAATACAGACCTGGTGAACGCCTTTACAGAAATTGACTCCCGTCGTTTATCTCTTTTGGCTGAAGTAGAGCAGCTGAAAAACCGGCGGAACACGGTATCAAAAGACATTGCTCCGCTCAAAAAAGCCGGAGAACACGACAAGGCGGAACCACTGATTGCAGAAATGCGTGAAGTCTCTGACCGTATAAAGGAATTGGACAAAAATCTTGCTGATGTCCGGGAGGAGCTTGACAGTGTTGTCATGTCCATTCCCAACCTTTGTGACGACAGTGTTCCCAAGGGCAATGATGATGCCGACAATATTGAAATAAAAAAATGGGGAACAATCCCGGAGTTCTCTTTTCAACCAAAGCCGCATTGGGAGATCGGAGAGAAATCCGGGATTCTTGATTTTGAAACAGCGGCCAAACTCTCCGGAGCCAGATTTTCCCTGCTTAAAGGCTTTGGTTCACGCCTTTCCCGGGCACTGGTCAATTTTTTCCTTGACCTGCACACCCAGAAACATGGGTACACCGAGGTTTTACCTCCGTTCATGGTCAACTCTCAAGCCATGAAAGGTACAGGCCAGCTGCCTAAATTTAAAGAAGATTTATTTAAAATTGAAGATTGGGATCTCTGGCTGATACCAACTGCGGAAGTTCCAGTGACCAATATCCACAGCGGCGAAACTCTGGCTGATGCGGATCTTCCCGTAAAATACACCGCGTATACCCCGTGTTTTCGTTCTGAGGCAGGATCCTACGGCAAAGATACCCGGGGCTTGATCCGTCAACACCAATTTGAAAAAGTGGAACTGGTCAAGTTTACCCGTCCAGATGATTCAACAGCAGAACTGGAGAGTCTGCTTGCCGATGCTGAAGAAGTCCTGCAACTACTTGAACTACCCTACCGGGTCGTGACGTTATGCTCTGGAGATCTGGGTTTTTCTGCTACCAAAACCTATGATATTGAAGTCTGGCTGCCCGGTCAGGATACTTACCGGGAAATATCCTCCTGCTCAAACTTCCTGGATTTTCAGGCACGACGGGCTGGAATCCGCTATCGCCCGGAAGGAGAAAAGAAAAGTCGTCTGGTGCACACCCTGAACGGCTCCGGACTTGCCGTGGGCCGGACCCTGCTTGCAATCCTTGAAAACTACCAGCAGGAAGACGGCTCGGTGGCGGTCCCGGATGTTTTGAAGCCCTATTTTAAAGATCGTTTTTAAAAACATCCTCCCTTTCCGGCCGTAATTATTCCAGAGCCAGTTCAACAAGGCGGTCCAGCAAGGCGGAAAACCCCAGTCCTGCTGCCGCTGCAGCCTGGGGGAACAGGCTTGTTTCGGTCATACCGGGGATGGTATTTGTTTCAAGAATAAACAACTCATCCCCTCTGACAATCATGTCAGTCCGGCTGTACCCTGTTAGCTGCAAGGCTCTGTGGGCCGCTAAACCATACTGCTGAGCCGTTTGCCGGATATACTCATCTATTTCTGCCGGGCAGACCTCCCTGGTGGCTCCGGGTTTGTACTTTGCCTCATAGTCAAAAAAATCGTATTCCTGACTGGGAATGATCTCCACCAGGGGCAGGGCCGTCAGGTTATCATTGCCAATAACGCCCACGGTTATTTCGCTGCCTTTGATAAACTCCTCCACCATGACTTCTTTATCATGTTGAAAGGCAAGTTCTAAGGCCGAAGCCAGATTCTCAGGATCGCGAACAATGGACATGCCCAACGAAGACCCTTGTCGGACAGGCTTTATCACAAGAGGTAAAGATAATTTTCCAAGCAATGCCGACGGATTATCAATATCAGCACGGGTTGCCATTTCCCAGGCGGCAACAGGCAGACCATGAAGACGATATAACGTCTTGGCCAGATTCTTATCCATGGCCAGAGCACTTCCCAGCACTCCGGCACCCTGGTAAGGAATCCCAAGAAGTTCAAGAAAACCCTGCATTGTTCCATCTTCTCCATGAATACCATGCAGCAGGATGAAAGCCACATCAAGCCTGTCGGCAGCAGCGGCGATCTGGTCAAGATCCGTTGCCGGATCAAACCGCACAATATCGTAACGCTCTGAATCCAGTGCTTTTTCTACTTCAGCGGCCCCTTTTAACGAGACCTCGCGTTCTCCGGAAACACCTCCGGCAATCAAAGCAAGCCGTATTTTCTTCATAGCTCTTCTCCTTCTTCATTATGCGTTGGGAGTACCTGTTCATAAATGATATTTTTCGGGCAAGATCAGGTCTGCACTGACACCGGGAAATACGAAAAAAAGGCGATTGCACATGATCGTTTTTCCGAGCATTATTTTAAAAGCATGACAATGAGATTGAGCGAAAAGACCATTTCTGGACAGGCACTGGTTAACGTCTCAAGATCTAATGATATATTGTAACAAACTTCAACAGATTTCCGCTAAAAAAACTGGTCAGAAACCTGTTAACTGGAGTAGTGTGTTTTCATGAAGGATGAGATTATTAGAAATCTTCAGCAATGCGTGGGCAAAGATTACCTGCTTACAGCCCCGGAAGAGCTGGCCTGTTACAGTTTTGACGGCACCGGCCAAATCTATATGCCAGATGCCGTGGCCCTGCCAGATTCAACAAAGCAAGTTGCCAGCCTCCTCAAGCTTGCCAACAGATACGGCTTTCCAGTCATCCCCCGCGGGGCCGGAAGCGGTATGACCGGTGGAGCTCTCCCCGTCCACGGAGGTCTGGTCATCGTGTTTACCCGTATGAACCGGATTATTGAGATTGATCCCGACAACATGATTGCGGTGGTCGAGCCCGGTGTCATAACGGGTGAGCTGCAAAATGAGTTAAAAAAATTCCAGCTCATGTACCCGCCCGACCCGGCAAGCTTGAAATTCTGTTCGCTGGGAGGCAATGCGGCAGAATGTGCCGGCGGCCCCAGTGCGGTTAAATACGGTGTCACACGGGATTATATTATTGGTCTTGAGGTGGTTCTTCCCGATGGAAGAATCATGCAGACCGGCGTGCGTACGGAAAAAGGTGTTGTAGGCTACGACCTGACCCACCTGTTTATCGGCTCAGAGGGAACGCTTGCTCTTTTTACACGACTTATCCTCCGACTGCTCCCTCTGCCTGAAGAAAAAACGACGTTTCTTCTTAGTTTTAAATCTCTTGCTCAAGCAACCGGTCTGGTCTCAAAAATCATGGCGGCGGGCCTGCTGCCCAGTACCCTTGAATACATGGACAAAACTGCTGTCCATGTCGTACGTAACAAGCTGACTTCTCCACCTGCAGACAGCACACAGGCCCTGTTGCTCATAGAATTTGACGGCAGCCGTCAGGAAGTGACACATCTGTCAAAAAAATTCACGGCCTTTGTTCAGCAAAATTCCTCCTGTTCCCTCCGGCAGGCGGCAGACGCACAGGAAAGCGAAGAACTGTGGCTGGCCAGACGATCCATATCCCCGGCAACACTTTCGCTCAGGCCCCATAAGATAAGTGAAGATGTCGTTGTGCCCCGGTCAAAAATACCTGACCTGGTCGCCTTTACAGAAAACCTTGCTGCAAAACTCAACCTGATTATTCTTACCTTCGGTCATGCCGGAGATGGCAATATCCACGTCAATATAATGGTAGATAAGACAGATAAAGAGGAATACGCCAGAGGTCTTCAGGCAAAAAAACGACTTTTCCCCTTTGTCATCAGCCTTGGCGGCACGCTTTCCGGTGAACATGGTATCGGCACCACAAAAGCGAAATTTCTCCCGCTTGAAATCAGCCCGACAGCCCTCTCGGTCATGCAGGGACTGAAACAATTTTTTGATCCTGGCAACATCCTCAATCCGGGAAAAATTTTTCCGCCATCCAGGTCCTGATGACGCCCCCCATGGAGATTTCATTCCTTGAGACTGACGAAGAGATTGGGCAAAAAGAGCGTTCAGGGAAAGGTACTAACTAAAAAGTTTTAGGCACTTCTTTCTTTTTTATCTTCTTGGCTTCCGCTTCTCCCGCATGTCTGTTAGTATAGTAAAATTTAAAAACTCTGGTTATTACTCCATGAAACTTTTTTCTTCCCCCCATGTCCTGGCACGTTGCCTGTTGACCTTACTGCTCGTGATACTGGGAACTGTCCTTACCCTGTCAGGCGGACTCAGACGCTGGGATCTTACCCTGTATGACCTCTTCTCAACCCTGTCCTATAAAACAGCCTCAGAAGATGTTCTTATTCTGGCAATTGATGAAAACAGTTTAAAAAAATATGGCCGCTGGCCCTGGACAAGAAACATTCATGCCGCCTTAATTAATAAACTTACCCAGGGCGGTGCAAAAGTCATCGGCTATGATGTTTTTTTTACAGAGCAAAACCAGTATGAGCCACAAGGTGACATTGCTCTTGCCCGGGCATTAAGCAAGAGCAACCGGGTCATTCTGCCGATTTTTTACGAAAAATCTTTTCCCGACGCACCGCTCAAACTCACTCTTCCGCTGCCGATGTTTAAAAAGGTCTCGGCAGGTCTTGGTCACGTCAATGTTGAACTTGATCCGGACGGCATTGCCCGTCGGGCTCTTCTCCATGCAGTTTCCGACGAAGAGCGAACCTTTCCACCTTTTGTTCTAGCAATGCTGAACCTGCAAAACCGAAAGCTTGCTCCGCGGGGAAACACAACATGGGCCCAATATGGAAACGAATCTGTATACGTCTCCTTTACCGGCCCACCCGGCCATTTTTCTTCACTTTCCGTGGCCGATTATCTCGACCCCGGTTTTCCGGCTTCCGTTGTCAAAAACAAACTCATCCTCGTTGGCGCAACAGCCCTTGGCCTGGGCGACAACCTGCCCACCCCGGTTTCCGGAGAATCTATCCCCATGCCAGGGGTGGAATACAATGCCAATCTGCTCAGCGGCCTGCTGAACTCTTCACTCATTACCCGTATGCCGCTGGGCTGGCAGCTGTTTCTGACAGCCCTGTTTGCCATGCTGCCCATGCTGCTGTATCCCTTTCTCACGGCAATACAATCCTTTTTTGCAACCCTGCAATTTCTGGTAATAGCCTTACTGGCCAGCCTGTTTTTACTTCATGGAGCCAATGTCTGGCTGCCCCCATCTGCCATCCTGATTGTCGTGGCACTCAGCTATCCGCTCTGGATATGGAGAAGACTTGAAGATACTATTGTCCAGTTGTTCAGAGAAAAAGAACGGGCACAGGTTATTCTCAGCTCCATTGGTGACGGGGTAATTGCTACTGATATTACTGGAAATGTAGAATATATGAATCCGGTCGCGGAAACCCTCACCGGTTTTCCCCTTACAGAGGCAAAGGGCAGCCATCTGCGTGAAATTTTCCCTGTTACCAGTGAAGACCGAAAGCGGGATCTCACAACCATTGTAGACCGCTGCCTGCACGAAGAGAAAATCATCTCCCTGCAAAGCAATGGCTTTGTTGTCAACAGAGAAAACAGAGAGCATATTGTCCAAACCTCGGCAGGACTGCTTCGCTCCCGCTCCGGTAAATCTCAGGGTGTTGTTCTGGGAATCACCGATGTTACAGAAACGTATAAAATGACCCGACAGATGGTTTACCAGGCAACCCATGACATGTTGACCGGCCTGCCCAACCGCTCGCTCTTATTTGACAGCCTGACAGAAGTTCTTGAGACAAACGAAATACAGCAAAAGATCACGGCAATTTTCTTTATTGATCTGGACCAGTTCAAAAAGGTCAACGATCAGGTCGGTCATTATGGTGGCGATCAACTGCTGCAGGTTGTGGCCAAACGATTACAAACCTGCTGTGAAGAACACGACATCCTGGCCCACCTTGGGTCAGATAAATATGTCATAGCGCTCAACGACATCAAAACGCAAAAAGATGCGGCCCTGTTTGCCGACAGTATTATAAACGTCCTGGCACCTCCTTTTTCCATGTCCGGTCAGAAAGTATTCATTTCTTGTCATATTGGCATTTGTTTATATCCAAAAGATGGTCACGACGTGGAAGAGCTGCTTAAAAATGCAGACACTGCCATGTATGATGCCAAAAAATCCAGCCGGGATCTGTATCGTTTCTTCTCCAGCTCAATGGATAAAAAAATCCAGGATAATTTGAAGATAGAACAAAAACTTCGTACGGCTCTGGCCGGGGGTGAACTTGAAATGTATTATCAACCCCAGGTCCTGGCAGAAAACGGCCGACTGATCGGTGCTGAATCCCTCATCCGCTGGAACGAGAGTAAAACCGGGCCGATTTCTCCAGGCCGTTTCATTCCTGTTGCTGAAGACTGCGGCCTGATTTTGCCCATTGGCACTTGGATTATTAACACTGTCTGCCGACAGGCAAAAAAATGGCAGGACGAAGGACTTCCCCCTCTGCGGGTAGCTGTCAACCTGTCTGCCAAACAATTTCTTTATGGTGATCTATACAATAATGTCTGCCAAGCTCTGGACGAAAGCGGGCTGGCACCCGAATATCTTGAACTGGAAATAACAGAGAGCCTCATCATGGAGGACGTTGAACACGCCATTTCATTACTTACACAATTAAAACAACTTGGCACCCGTGTTTCCATTGATGACTTTGGTACCGGCTACTCCTCACTCAGCTATCTCAAACATTTCCCGGTTGACCAGCTCAAAATCGACCAGAGTTTTATCCACGACATTGTAGATAACCCCGGAGACAAGGCCCTGACGCTGGCTATCATCACCATGGCCCATGGCCTGAACCTTGGCGTTATTGCCGAAGGAGTGGAAGATGAAGCACAGCTCGCTATTCTCAGGCAGCAGAAATGCAATGAAATCCAGGGCTATTATTTCAGCAGACCATTATCGGTTCAGGAGATGACAAAATATCTTAATAATCAAACAGATTCAGACGATTCCCCCTGATATTACGCCGGTCTCACCCCGGAGCCACAACCCCGATATCATATACCACAAAACGATAGAGTCTTTTTCCGCATATTGTGTTCACCTCTTGAGAAACAGAACCATCGAAAGTACCACAAAATGGCCCCAAACGGCAAAAGATGTAACCAATGCTCACAGATTATGCCTCGAGGCCGAAAATAACTTGTTCACCGGCCATAGAATATAGTATGGATACATTTGTACATTTCACGTTTGCCTCTAGATACTATTTTTTTCGGCAGCACCTTCAAACGACTGGACGTTATCTCATTGGCTGGCGCAGGAAGAATACCGATATCACTGAAGCAGATGACCGTCTTAGAAACGGATAATCCTTGGAACAACATGTCATCATGAAAAAAGAATCGAGACAACACCCACATCTAAATCGTCGAAAATTTCTGCAGATTGTTGCGGTGGCCGGGGCTGCCGGAGCAGGATGGGCCTTGGGTCTGCACAAAAATGGATCACATTATAAAGTTGTTAAAAAAAGCCAGCCCATGATGGGCACTGTGCTCAACCTGACATTGTACGGGACAGAGCAGAGCAAACTGGAAAATGCTGTTGAAGCCACAATCAGGCGTATGCTGGAGCTTGAAAAACTTCTCAGCAGACATGACCAACAAAGTCAGATAGCAATGCTTAACCGAACCGGCAACCTCTTCCATCCTGACCGTGAAGTTGTCAATGTCCTGAAACTGGCCGGATTTATCAACGACAAAACCGATGGGGCATTTGACGTGACCGTTCTCCCGCTGGTAAAATTACAGCAAAGCGGGCGAAAACCAACCCGGCAGGAAATCAAGACGGCTCTTGCCGTAACTGGTTTTCAGAATGTCTCCATTCAACCATCGGCAATCTCGCTGAAGCATAAAGGCATGGGTATAACCCTTGATGGTATTGGTAAAGGATATATTGTCGACCAGGGCGTGGCGACACTGCAGGAAAACGGCTTTGAGACAGCGTATGTGGAAGCAGGAGGCGACCTGATGGTCACGGGCAGGAAACCCGGAAATGCCCCCTGGCGTATCGGCATAAAAAACCCACGACCTGAAAGAACCCAACAAATGGTTGTGCTGAAAACAAGCAACAGAGCTGTCGCCACTTCCGGGGATTACATGCAGGCATACGATGCATCATTGAGCAGGCATCATATAGTTAACCCAAAGACCGGCTACTCTCCACCGGAGTTGGCCAGTGCCACCATTACCGCGCCAACAGTTGTTCTGGCCGATGCTCTGGCCACGGCCGCCATGGTCATGGGGTCACAAAAGACCCTGGCCTTGTTAGACTCCATGCCACAATGCGAGGGCTACCTGATCGACAAAGACCTCAAGCATTACCAGAGTTCAAAATTTTCGGTCTGACATGAAAGTATTTCACTTAAAACGTGGGCTGGATATTCCGCTGAAAGGTGCCCCGAAACAGATTATTTCCCAATCTTTGCCTATAAAGCACATTGCTCTTATGGGTGATGATTATGTGGATCTCAAACCTCGCTTTTCTGTGCAGGAAGGCGAGCATGTAGCTCTTGGCCAATGCCTGTTCATCGACAAAAAGAATCCCGGTGTGCGTTTCACTGCCCCGGGAGCCGGAAAGATTGTCTCAATTCAGCGCGGTGCCAAACGGAAATTCGAGGCCATAATCATTGCCCTTGAAGGAGCTGAAGAACGAACCTTTTCCATTCCTTCAGGCTTTGGTCCCGAGGGGATCAAGGGAGAAATAGTCAGGGACCTGCTGGTGAAATCCGGTCTCTGGACAGCCCTGCGAACCCGCCCATACGACAAAATCCCTGCCATAGACTCCACTCCAAACTCTCTTTTTATTACCGCCATGGACACCCGCCCCCTGGCAGCAGATCCGGCGGTAATCATTGCCGAGTACAAAGAGGACTTTCTATTGGGGCTGAAGATGGTCCAGCGACTTGCCCCGACCACATATTTATGTACTGACGGTAGTCCTGATATCCCCGGACGAAGCATTGGCGGCATTATTGATGCCGAATTCCACGGACCACACCCGGCAGGGCTTCCCTCAACCCATATCCATTTTCTTGATCCTGCGCACCAGAAAAAAACCGTCTGGTTTATCGGCTACCCTGATGTAATAGCCGTAGGCCACCTTTTCCGAACCGGCCGCATCATGACAGAACGCATCGTCTCGCTGGCCGGACCCAGCATGGAGAATCCGCGACTGCTGCGAACCCGGACAGGAGCAAGCCTTAAGGAACTCTGCCTGAATCTGGCTGAAGACGAAAACATCCGCCTCCTCTCCGGCTCTGTGCTTAACGGGAGACAATACAGTCAATCTCACGGCTTTCTGGGACGGTATCACCACCAGATCTGCGCCCTTGAAGAAGGGGACGGACGAGGCCTTTTCAGTTGGATGATGCCGGGACGAGACCGTTTTTCCACCAAGAGGCTATTTTTCTCAAGCTTTATGAATATTAAGAGTTTTGCCATGAACACGGCAGCCTGGGGCGGACGAAGGGTGATTTTCCCACTGGGCGTATACGAAGAGGTTATGCCGCTTGATTTCGTCATTACCTCACTCCTCAAGAGTCTGGCAACCGATGATCTGGAAAAAGCCGCAGCCCTAGGGGTGCTGGAACTTGTGGAGGAAGACCTTGCACTCTGTTCAATGGTCTGCCCCGGAAAAAACGATTTTGGCCCCATGCTGCGGGCCATGCTGACTCGTATTGACCAAGAATGTTGAGTAATCCACTGATAGAATGCCTGAAACAAATTCAATCAGATACTCTACTACTAAAAAATAAACTGCCCCGTCGCAGGCGGATGGGACAGCAAAAATGTTTTACGCCCCAATGGGCGGGGGTATGAGCCCCAGGATAAACAATAGATCGATGAAACCACTTGAAAAAATTTTTAACCGGGTCGCTCCTCATTTTGAACCGGGAGGCCGACTGCACCGCTGGTTTCCGCTTTTTGAGGCCACAGACTCTTTTCTGTTCGGCAGCGGGGCACGGGCGGCGACCGCGCCCCATGTCCGTGATGCCATGGATCTCAAACGCATCATGGTCTCTGTCATTGTGGCTCTTCTGCCCTGCGTAATCATGGCCATCTGGAACACCGGCTACCAGGCAAACACCGCCCTGCAGGCCATGGGGCTGTCCTGCCCGGCAGGCTGGCGGGGAAGCCTTCTTGCTGCCACAGGCTGTGACCCGGCAAGCCTGACAGCCAACCTGTACCACGGCGCACTCTACTTTGTTCCCGTTTATCTGGTCAGTATTGTTGCAGGCGGATTCTGGGAATGTGTGTTTAACATCGTGCGCGGTCACGAGATGTCTGAGGCCTTTTTGGTGACCAGTCTCCTCTTTGCCCTTATTCTCCCCCCCACAATCCCCCTCTGGCAGGTGGCCCTTGGTATCAGCTTCGGGGTTATCTTTGCCAAAGAGGCTTTTGGCGGGGTTGGCCTGAACTTCATGAACCCGGCTCTGGCCGCCCGAGCCTTTGTCTTTTTTGCCTACCCGGCCCAGATGAGCGGAGATCAGATCTGGACAGCGGTTGACGGTTTGAGCAGCGCAACGGCCTTAACAACACTTGCCTCGGCAGTACCGGGGCATGCTGTGGCCTCACTTAATTTTCCCTGGTGGCAGGCCTTTATCGGCACCATCCCCGGTTCCATGGGCGAGACTTCAACTCTGGCCTGTCTGATCGGGGCAGCCGCCCTGCTGGTTACAGGTATTGCCTCCTGGCGGGTCATGGCCGGCATGCTTGGAGGAGGCCTTGCCTGTTCCCTGCTCTTTCTGACAATCGGTTCCGCCTCAAACCCCATGTTCTCCGTGCCTCCACACTGGCATCTGGTGCTTGGCGGGTTCGCCTTTGGTCTGGTCTTCATGGCCACGGACCCGGTAACAGCCCCGCATACGACAACAGGCCGATGGATATACGGTTTTGTGATTGGTGTGCTGGCCATACTGATCAGGGTGGCCAACCCCGGTTTTCCAGAAGGCGTCATGCTGGCTATTCTCCTTGGCAATGTTTTTGCTCCCCTGTTTGATTATCTTGTCGAACAGGCCAATATTAAACGAAGGATGCTCCGTCATGGCTAAGGAATCCTTTTTCAGACCTTTTTATACAGTTCTTGTTCTGGCTTTTGTCTGCTCCTTTCTGGTCTCACTGGCCTCTGTTGGCCTACGCCCCAGACAGGAAGCAAACCGCACACAGGAACGGAAAAAAAATATATTACTGGCAGCAGATCTCTTTCAGACTGAAAAGAATATCGATCAGGTTTTTTCAACCATTCAACCTCGCATAATTGAGCTTGCCAGCGGAAAATTTATCCCGGAAGATGAAATCTCTGTTCAGGAATTTGATCAACTGGCCTCAACAAATGACCAGAAACGCAGTCAACTCCTGCCTAAAGAGAGAGACCCCGCAGGACTGCGACGTCTGGAAAAATACTCGCTGGTTTATCTGGTGAAAAAGGGCAATCAAATCAGCAAGGTCATTCTGCCTGTTCGCGGCAAAGGCCTCTGGTCGACGATGTACGGCTATGTAGCCCTTAATGGAGACCTGCAAACCATCTGTGGCATAGCCTTTTACGAGCACGGCGAGACCCCGGGCCTTGGCGGTGAAATAGAAAATCCGGCATGGCTGGCCGCCTGGAAGGGAAAAAAGCTTTTTGACAAGCAGGGCAAGGTTGCTCTGAAAGTCGCCAAAGGGCGCAGCAAGGCCACCGGCGAGGCAGCCAGCCATGAAGTTGACGGCCTGTCTGGGGCCACCCTGACCGGCAATGGCGTTGAACGGCTCTTTCATTTCTGGTTTGACAGGCAGGGCTTTAAACCCTTTCTCGACCGACTTCAACAGGAGGAGGGAAAAAATGGCTGAAACGACGACAAGACAGCTTCTGATTCATCCCATTTTGCAGCGCAATCCCATTGCCCTGCTGGTGCTTGGCATATGCTCCGCCCTGGCGGTAACCGGAAAGATGTCCACGGCCTTTGTCATGTCTGTCTGCGTGACGGTGGTGGTTGCCTTTTCAAGCCTTACCATAAGCCTTGTCCGGCATCACATACCAAACTCCGTCCGTATCGGTATTCAGATTACTGTCATTGCCACCATGGTTATTCTGGTCGATCAGATTTTAAAGGCCTTTTACTTTGATCTCTCCAAACAGCTCTCCATTTATGTGGGGTTGATCATTACCAACTGTATTGTCATGGGACGGGCCGAAGGATTTGCCATGAACAACCCGCCCAAAGCCAGTTTTATCGACGGTATCGGCAACGGACTGGGCTACGGCTTTGTCCTGATGGTGGTGGCCTTTATCCGGGAATTGTTCGGCTCCGGGTCATTATTTGGCTATGAAATCCTTAAACTCACCTCAAACGGTGGCTGGTATGTCCGCAACGGTCTGCTGCTGCTGCCCGCAAGTGCCTTTTTTCTCATTGCCCTGCTTATCTGGTTGCTTCGCACCATGGATCCTGATCAACAGGAGAAGAACTGATGGGACATTATTTGAACATAATTTTCACCGCCCTCTTTATAGAGAATCTCCCGTTAAGTTTTTTTCTGGGGATGTGCACCTTTCTGGCCATCTCCAAAAAGGTAAAAACAGCAAACGGACTTGGCGTTGCCGTCCTGGTACTGACCATGATCACGGTGCCGATTAACAACCTTATTTTAAATCATCTGCTCAAACCCGGCGCTCTTGCCTGGGCAGGACAGCCCGGCATAGATCTTACCTATCTTGGTTTTTTGATTTATATCGGCGTCATTGCCGCTGTTGTCCAAATTATGGAGATGATCATGGATCAGTTCATGCCCGGGATGTACAATACTCTGGGTATTTTCCTGCCCCTGTTAACCGTCAACTGTGCAATTTTCGGGGCCACACTTTTCATGGTGGAACGGGACTACACCTTTGCCGAAAGCGTTGCCTACGGTATTGGTTCCGGCGGAAGTTTTCTGCTGGCGGTGGTCGCTCTGGCCGGTATCAGAGAGAAGCTTGAATACGCCAATCCTCCTGCCGGATTACGGGGGTTAGGGCTCACCTTTATCACCGCAGGCCTTATGGCTCTGGCCTTTATGGGACTGGGCGGTTTAAAGCTGGGATAGAACAATCAACACAAGGCTGCCTTGAAAAATAAGACATTTCGTTCGAGTTCAAGGATCAGAGAAAAATGAAAGCACAGCATATTAGTCATATGTGAGCATTTCATTTTTCGCTGTGACGCTGCAATCGGGCGAAAGGGCTATTTTTCAAGGTAGCCACAACATACTGATCGATTTGTGGAGTAGCACGCATGCATGAAATATATGTCGGAGTTCTCTGTTTTCTGATAATCCAGCTGATCATGGTCACTCTGATTACTGTTACCAGAAAACTTGTTTTACCCGATGGCTCGATCTCGCTCCGGATAAACGATGAGAAAATCCTCACCGCTGATACCGGCGGCAAACTCCTGACAACCCTTGCCGAGCAGGACATTATTCTTCCCTCTGCCTGCGGCGGCGGTGGAAGCTGCGGCCAGTGTAAAGTCGTTGTTGAAAAAGGCGGCGGGACTATTCTTCCCACAGAACGTTCCCATGTTAATCTTCGTGAGGCAAACAACGGAGTCAGACTGGCCTGTCAAGTACAGGTTAAACATGACATGAATATCGTTGTGCCCCAGGAAATGCTTGAGACCAGGAAATGGGAGTGCACAGTTCTTTCCAACAATAACGTGGCAACATTCATTAAGGAGCTGGTTCTCGAGCTTCCTGAAAACGAGGAAGTCAACTTCAAGGCCGGAGGCTATATTCAGGTCGAAGTGCCGCCCCATTCCCTTGCCTACCGTGATTTTGACATTGATGACCGTTATTGTTCGGATTGGACGCATTTTAAAATGTTCCAATATGAATCCCATGTCTTCGGGCCGGTCACCCGGGCCTACTCCATGGCCAACTATCCCGGAGAAAAAGGCATCATCAAGCTCAACGTACGAATTGCCAGCCCGCCTCCGGGCAGCCCCCCGGACATTCCGCCGGGCATTGCCTCGTCCTATATCTTTAAACTGGTTCCCGGCGACAAGGTTACCATTTCCGGACCTTTCGGGGAATTCTTCATTAACGAAGAGAGTGACTCGGAAATGGTCTATATTGGTGGCGGAGCAGGCATGGCTCCCATGCGGAGCCATATCTTTGAACTCTTCAAAGGGCAGAAAACATCCCGAAAAGTCTCGTACTGGTACGGCGGCCGCAGTATGCAGGAAGTCTTTTATGCCGATGAATTCGAGGCGCTTGCCCGGGAATTTCCAAACTTTACCTACCATCTTGCCCTGTCAGATCCCCAACCGGAAGACAACTGGGACGGATATGTGGGTTTTATCCATCAGGTGCTGTATGATAATTATCTTAAAGACCACACAGCACCTGAAGATGTCCACTATTTCATGTGCGGCCCGCCCATGATGACCATGGCAGTGCTTGAAATGCTGGACAATCTGGGTGTAGAACGAGAAAATATCCATTTTGATGACTTTGGCGGATAATGCGATTCTTTCTCTTTAATTTTGGTGTGAGCTTTCTCACCATTGCGGGTATTGGCCTGTTTATCAACTTCTGCCGCCGCAGGCTGCAGAAAACAAAACACGGACTCACCGGTATGTGCCATAAAGACGGCGGGACCATGTGCTGTTCCTGTTCTGAGAACATGGTGAAGCATAAAAAATAGCGTCTGAATGAAACGTGACCGAAATAAACAGCTACTATAAAAGTAATAAAGAGATACCCAAATTTAAAGAGACGATCTGACTGATCCGACAATTCAAACTCCATGCAACAGATACCTGTCCAGTTCTGCTGGTTCGACCCCAAAAAATGTCACGATCTTTCCCTGCCTGTCTACGAAACAGAGCAGGCTGCCGGACTCGATATTGCCGCAGCACTGGAGAAGAGTATTATTCTAAACCCCGGCGACATCTCTCTGATTCCCACCGGGTTTGGCGTTGCCATCCCGGATGGCTATGAAATACAGATACGCCCCCGCTCAGGTCTTGCTGTTAAACACGGCATAACCGTTATCAACTCACCGGGAACTATTGATGCCGATTACCGGGGCGAGGTCAAGATTGGGCTGATTAATCTGGGCCAGGAGCCATTTTCCATTAAACGAGGTGACCGCATTGCCCAGATGATACTGGCTCCGGTTTGTCAGGCCAGACTTGAACCGGTGGCAGGCCTTGATGCTACTCAGCGGGGCAGCGGCGGTTTTGGTCATACCGGCATCTGATCTGCTTCTTTCATGAACTTTTCTGTTCTTGGCTCAGGCTCAAAGGGCAACTGCACGTATGTCGAATCGGGCGGTACTTCCCTTCTTATTGATGCAGGTTTCTCCGGAAAGGAAATTCTCAAAAGACTCTCGCAGGTCAACCGTTCTCCCGAGGATCTCAATGCAATACTCGTCACCCATGAACATGGTGACCACATAAGCGGTGTTGGCGTCTTATCCAGACGCTACAATCTGCCGGTTTTTGCCAACAACGGTACCCACCAGGCCTCTGAAAAAAGGATAAAAGAGCTCCACAGCAGACAGGAATTTACAACCGGGGTGAAATTTCATGTGGAAAATCTCGTCATTCACCCCTTCAGCGTCTCCCATGACACAAAAGATCCAGTAGGATTTGTGATTACGGACGGACATTATTCCCTTGGATATTGCACTGATACCGGGAGAATAACCAAGCTGATCAAACACCATATCTGTCAATGCCGGGCACTTATTCTTGAGGCCAACCATGACCCGCAGATGCTTATGGACGGTCCGTATCCTCTGCCGCTGAAACAGAGGGTACGATCAAACCAGGGACATCTGGGGAATGGCGATGCGGCTCGTTTTCTGGCAGGTCTTGTCGATTCTTCCCTGCAATACGTGGTTCTTGCGCACCTCAGTGAGACCAACAACGTCCCGGAACTTGCCCGCAACCGGGTGCACAAGGAGCTTGGTAAACTTACTGCTCAGTATACAATTCTCCTGGCCGGCCAGTCTGAACCAACCCCCCTCATTTCCCTTGCATCCCGTTAAACCAAAAATACAATCTCTTTAAAACTCCTCTTTCATTTTTTCGCTGAAAAGAACTCTCTTCGTAAAGCCACAGGCCTTCGCCCTTTTATGCGCCTTGGCCGAATCCCTACAAAGTAGGTACACTTTATAGTTAATAGTAATAATCACGACTTTTTCGCTTTAGGATGGCCTGATTCACCGGACAGCTGGTATAAAACCCCAGGACATGGAGGTGTATCGTGAAAAAACTGGTTATTCTTGGAGCCGGATGTGCCGGGATAATGGTTGCCAACAAACTTCGCAGGTTCCTTGACCGGGATGAATGGTCCATCACGATCATTGACAAAGACGGCCGACATGTCTGTCAGCCTGGACCTCTCTTTATTCCCTTTGGCATTTACAAGGCCGCCGATATCGTTCGCAGCCGGGCAAATTCATCTCCAAAAAAATTTCTTCTATCAATTAAAACGATTCGTTTCTTATTTTCTTGGGTAACTATTGGCTTTTTGATATAAAATTAGTATCTAAGTATCTGGTTTAGGTTCTCTGGTCATCTGAGACTTGGACAGATGCTCAATGTATAACAGAGAGCAATCCCACGGTTTGACGCCTCAAATATTTGGGGCACAACACGAAGATTGGACAAGAATAATAAAAGGAGATGAGGATCCTGATTATGAAAAATTTTTTAGTTTGTTTGATGGTATTGTCCATGTACAGCACACTGGTTTCCTGCGTGCAGACAACGAATACAACAACGACTCCAGAAAAACCGGAAATTACCTATCAACCAGACATTACCCATGTAAAAAATCCAAAAGAAACCATCAAGACCATGCTGGAGGAACAACCGCCCGCATATGCCTATCTGCCAACAAATCTTAAAGTGACCGATAAATCCATCACCATGAATGTTGCTGCTGGCGGATCTTTTTTAACAATGGGCATCCCCGTGCCAGGTATGCAGAAGACCGATGTTTATTATTATAAAAACCTGGGGACACCGATCCTGTCACAACCGGAAAATCAACCCGTCTGGAATGTCCAGATAGTTGATTTACAGGGGAATGTTTTGTACTGGTTCTTTGCCAACACTGAGGACGAGGCCAAAACTTTTATAAATGCGTTGTCTTATATGATTGCTCACCATAAATAAAACCTAACGTAAGTCAGGTCTTGCAGGGAGTAGGGTATGCGCCCACCTTGTCAAGGCCTGACCGGTACGTCATAAAGTAAAGTGCAGCCGCGATTTCTTCTTTTTTCTCCAGATTTTCCAGCAAGCTTGTCCATATTCCCATTGCCCTTATACTTGAAGGAAACGAAGTATTCCCCCTGCCACCAATGCTTCAGGTCCATTCTATCCCCGGGGGTGAAATTTTTCATGTATAGCCTTTAACCGGCCTGAATCGACATGGGTGTATATCTGGGTGGTTGCAATGTCCGCATGGCCAAGCATCATCTGGACAGAACGCAAATCCGCTCCGCCTGCTAGCAAATGAGTGGCAAAGGAATGGCGCAAAGTGTGCGGGCTCACTTTTTTGGAAACTCCTCCGGCAAGGGCGAGTTCCCGGATAATCTGCCAAAAACGGTTTCTGGTCATGGATTTGCCCCTGTTGG
>JALXCX010000249.1 GCA_026990725.1 Desulfobulbaceae bacterium | reverse complement strand
TCATAAGAGACCTCCTTGTGGCTAATGATTCTGTGCGGCTTCATGCTGTCACGGCAGCTCTAAGCTATTCTACCACAGGAGGTCTCTTGTTGTTTTCTCTTCCCTACTTATGCATTCAAACAGTATATACAATTTTTACAGGAAAAATAGAAATGCCCCCAAAAAAAGGATGATTTTACTCCTGGAGATACTCTCCAGCAAAAAAAGCCTTGGCCAAAACAGTAAATAAGACTCAATGCAGCATCAGGTGATAAATTGGCGGCATTATTGCTATAGGATTTGTCGGGGGCGGGAGATCCACGTTGAAAGAAATAGCATAATCATCATCATTACTGTTGCCTGCGTTGTCCTCGCAACGAACAAAAAAGCTGCAAGAAGTACCATCGACCAGACCCGTCACCAGGGCGGTGTGAGCCATTGTCCCAGACCCGGAAAAAGTTTCCGGCATATCAGCAAATGAGAGGTTCGGGATTGTTGCATATTTACAGGTGGAACTTTCGTTGGTGGCTAAACTGATGATGACCTGAGTTGTTCCGAAGGCAAGATTGCCGGTGGGTTTCCCGCTGGTGCGTACAGGAGGATCATTATCGACCGGCCCCGGCTCCTGCCTCTGCCAACCGGCCAGACGGGCAAAAAGATGCCATGCCGCCCTCCCCTTTAAAACACAGTTGAGGCGGGCAAGATGATTAGGGCCTTCTGAATGAGCGCACGAAGCACAGCCATTGTACAGACTCACGCCGTTGCCAGTGGTGAGTCTATCCAACTCACTGCCGTCGTGCCTGGTAATATATTCCTCGGCCCAGTTGGCATCCTGATTTCCGTCTGCATTGGAATCATAATACAACGCATCGGTCACATACTTATCCAAAAAATACTTATTGTCTGGATCGTAATTTTCAAGATCTGCAAAATCAAACAGGATTCGATCGTGAGCTGCACAATGTGCACGAATGAGCCTGTTCTGTGCATCCGATCTTGCCCCGTTTTCTCCATCTCCTTCGGCATGACCTGTCATAAAAACAAACTGAACAGGATGAGCAAACGCCCGGGGCCGAGAACCTCCTTCACTGTACCGGGCAATCAGCCATTCCATACTATCAAGATAGCGCTGGATATTATGCCCTTCAATACTGCACCAAGACCACATAATGACATTGACATGATAATTTTCCGTACTCTCCAGGAAGTCTGCAGTGTCTTCGGCCCAGTTGGCTATTCCGTTATCATTATCGTCACTGTCCCCCTGGCTGAGATCGTTCCCATAGATATCATCAAGGCTTAAAGAAAAGGAATTTCCTCTGGAATCGTCTTTCCAATCATATTTCTTTAAAGGATAGTCAGTAAATTCCTTTAAAGCATTCATCCCCGTAATTAACTGGCTGCCATGGGAGGTATGATGATAGACAATATGGAGATCACTCTGAGCTTTCTTAATCCAGTTATCAGGAATCGCACCAAGATTTGAGGACGAGTGATCGATGAGTACTTCCCCAAAAACATTCTCCCCATGTAGTGGAGATCCAAGCAAAAACATTGCTAAAAGCAGAGAAACAATTGTCAATTTGCCGCTTAGCATGATTACTCCTTTTCTTGATATATACACATGAACAAAAAAGTTCAATACGGTTATCTATACACCATTGCTGTCTTTTTCTTTTAAAAGAGCATACACTTTACCTTAAAAAAAACGAGATGACAATACGTTAAAAGTGAACAAGATACCTCTGAGAGGAGGGAAGGGATTACATCTACATCTTCAGGAGAAGATGTCAGAGAGTGCTCGTCAGGTGTAAAGGGGCAAAAAACAATCATAAAACAAAAAAATATCCGAACACCTGGAGAAAAGTATCGTTTTGCAAAAGCTCTTTTTATTTCCCGGCCAGAACCTCTATCATGCACCAATTATTTTAACCAGGACCCGTTTTTTACGACGGCCATCAAACTCGCCGTAAAAAATCTGCTCCCAGGTGCCGAAATGGAGTTTTCCCTCAGTGACAGCCACAACCACTTCACGGCCCATGACCTGACGTTTCATGTGTGCATCTGCATTATCTTCGTAACCGTTGTGCCGATATTGGCCTACCGGTGCGTGGGGAGCCAGTTTTTCAAGCCATTGTTCGTAATCGTGGTGCAAGCCCTGTTCGTCATCGTTAATAAAGACCGAAGCCGTAATATGCATGGCATTACAGAGTAACAGACCCTCTTGTATGCCGGATTCTCGAAGACATTGTTCCACATCCGGTGTGATATTAATAAATGCCCGTCTTGAAGGAACTTCAAACCACAATTCTTTGAAAAAACTCTTCATGCCCCCCGCCTTCGTCAAAAACAAAAAAAATTATCCTGCCGATTTGGCAGCCACAACATCACGGCCCCAAATTGCATAATATAATGTCCCAAGAATACCAAAAACAAAAGCCGTTAACAGGTTGACTGTCGGGCTGATCATCCATAAAAATGCCCCGCCAAAGGCGGCCACGGACACAAAAATATCACGCAACAAATAGTACAAGCCAAAAACCGCTGCCTTGCGATCTTCAGGGGCCAGTTCCATAATAAGCGTTTTCCGGGTTGGTTCACCAAACTCCTTAAACCCTCTGAGGATAAAAGCCGGAACGAGTAAGGCATATGACTGACAAAAAAGCAGAGCCAGAGGAAAGAGTGTAAAAAAAACAAACGTAATCAGGACAAACGGTTTTTTCCCGCCTTTATCCGCTAGATAGGCAACAGGGATATAAACCAGCAACGCTGTAACCATTTCTATTGACGTCAACACGCCAAACTGGAGCGCAGTAACCGGACTGGTAATAGTTTTCATGCACCAGACAACGACAAAAGCATACGGGATTTGTTCACAATAACGGATGAGGATATCAGAGACCAGAAGCTGTTTGAGATCCGGACTCATTAAGTGGATCAGTTTTAACGGATTCTTTTCAGCTTTGCTTTTGTTCTCATTCCTTGCAGTCGCCTTCTTTTCTACCATGGTCTGCTGCATGACCGTTGCAACAACAGCCAGAACCAGAGCGATGACAAAGGCAAACCGAACGCCATTCTTTTCACCCCAAAGGCCAATACAGACGCCACCAAGCAGGGGGCCGAGAGCCATAGGAATACGGCGAACCAACGCCAGCATGGAAACACCCATTGTCCGTTTTTCCATGGGCAGGACCTGAGTAATCAGGCTCATAGTGGCTGGCAGCGAAATTGCGCTCCACGACAAAAAAAATACGGCACCAACAATGACTGCCTGCCAGATCGGGATAAAAATAACTATCAAAAAACCGAACATAGCCGCAAAGTTGAAAAACAACAGGGCCCGTTTTGTACCAAACCTGTCTGAAATATAACCGCCCAGAAACGCATAGATTGCGGATAAGAAATTATCCAACCCGTTAAGCAGACCTACGGTCAGGGCGCCTCCGCCAAGGGCAAGTAAATAGATGGGTAAAAACCGTTCGGCCATTCTCTCACCCATCAAGATGAGAATAACCATAAATAACACACCGACAGTACTTCGCTTTAAGGCAAGAAAGTCAGCTATGTTTTGTAATCGCGTTTTAGAAGGTTTTGACATTGGGTAAGGGTATATACAAACAGTTGGCCACAAAAGCCTTAAACCCGTTTCCTGATGATGCCGGGAAACGGGGAAAACGTTTCTTTTTTGGGGACCGCGTTTACTGACCTGCTACATCGAGCCGACACCAGGCATACAGAGCATCGTACATTTCAAACTGACGTTCCAGGTTTTCAAAATCATCAGGAAACCGCAGGCTGAAACCAACAGCTATGGCCTCAAGCCCTGCTGCCAGGGCATCATTTGGCAGGTTGTCCGTATCTGCTGCATTGACAATTTTTGCCAGCCTGAGCAGCCCCTTGTCAACAAGGCCATACTCTTCTATGAGCACGTCAAAGGTACACAGGCTACCACGATGATGCAAATCAGCACCCGGTGTATCAAAGGCAATGGCTCCTTCCTTTTTTGCCACATCCAGCACCTGGCTCTTGGGCACAAAAAGAAATTCTGCAGCAGAATCAATGAATCGATTAATCAACCAGGGACAGGCAACTCGGTCGACATGTACATGAGATCTGGTAATCCACTTCATAATATTACCTGAATTATAGTTTTAACGATGCTCTACCTGTTAAACGAGCCAAAGTAAGTAAGCGCACTGTTTACAGAGGACTCGGTATCTTCCAGAACATGACCAAATTTTCCTTTCAGATCATCACTGAGATGATAAACATATTCCTGGGCAGCCTCTTCGCCGTATTTGTCGGTAAACATTTTGGCAAACTCAAGAACCCGAGTAAAATCGTGCCGTTCGTTTTTGTTTTCCGGATCATCAATCCATTCATGGACTTCCCTGTAATCCTTGCCGGTTCGCTCTAAACTTGCCTGCATATGTTTTTTTACTGGTGGCATAGTTTACCTCCCTATGTGTTTTTTTGTTAACTCTGGGTTCATATAACGGTCTTGGGCTGCAAAGCATTTTTGAGTCCAAGTCCGCTTGCGGCGGACCAGATAATTTATGATTCATAAGCCACCCTCTCAAAGGCTCAATTCTATTCTTCCTGAAAGAGGAGGAAATATAGATTTTTTCAGGTTTGTACAGAGCCAATAAAACTTGCATACAAATCATCAAACAGTACCAATCCGCGCTGTAACCGTTGTTGGTCATCATCAGCATTGCGCACCATTCCTGAAAAAACAGCCTTAAAACCGTCAGTCTCGGGCCTGCTGAACTTATTCTCTTTCAAATCAATATCATGAATAATCTGGGCAAGACTGGCCAGCGCCTGACCGGCCAGACCAAATACGTCAATGAGCACTTCAAATGTGCATTGATCCCCCCGGTGGGTGAATTCGGCCTCATACATATCAAACCGTATTTCATCCTTTACAGGGCAATACAGTTCATCCTCAATAAATTTATATTGGGCATCCTTATCGATAAACTTTTTTATCAGCCAGATACAACTGATTCGATCAATATACAATCCTGTTCGAGTGACCCAAACCTTCCCATGAAAATCATCGACTTGGCAAGTAGCCATAACAGCTGTATCAATGTTTTCAACAAGGAGCTGCCGACAACGGAATATAATATCCCTGGCGACGTCACGCTTGCTGGCATGGAAAAAATCGATTGCTGTAATTTCATCATACCGGCGCTGCAATCGGGAAAAAACTTTCTGTAAAGCACGGATACCGGAATAATCATTTCCTGATTTTACAGACGAAATCTTCTCGGCCAACAACTGTAAATCCAGAACAAGCTGTTCGAAATCTGCATCACGGGCTGTAGTAAAGAGCCGGGTTATCTGCGCATCTGTGAGCCCTTCCAGAAAAACGGTTTTAGAAAGAGAGGCCGCCCCGCCATTGCTCTCTATTTCCTTGACCACCCAATGCAGGTCTTCAAAAGACTGTTCCGTATCCGGAAGAACGTAGACAGACTGTTTGACCGCCACCGCACCGATTTTCTGCAGCTTGCGCCAGATCTTAACCCGGAAATAATCTGGCTTTGGCGGGATCTGATGAATCAGCAGCAACCAGCCATTTATCTTTTGTTTATTCACTACGTCCTGTTCATCCATTGCCTTGATATATCTCACGGTAGGAACGCCGGTTACCCGGCGCCCCCCGCACAGTCCCGGACGTGCGGTTTTCCCGCATCCGGTTCTTCGGTTGCACTCACTTTCGCGCGAACCTTCACAGTTACCCGTTACAAGG
>JALXCX010000248.1 GCA_026990725.1 Desulfobulbaceae bacterium | reverse complement strand
GCCTCCCCCTCCACCGCCGCCCGGCGAAGAGGCCCCGCTATATGGCAGTGCGCTGAAAAACAAATGAGCCAAACGCTGCTGTCCAGTCGAGTTTGGATGCGTACCATCCCAGGTAAGTTGATCCCAGTCACCGACCATATTGGCGTAGGCATCGACGACACGAACGCCTTTTTCCGATCCCAGGTTCAATATACCAGGATTATACTCATTGGGAATATTGAGATGCGCTCCTTCAGGAGTTTTTGGAGGGATAGTTGACAGGATAGGAATTGAACCATTGGCCTTGCTCTTATCGATCATAACAGAAAGATTAAATTTGGTGGTAGCCGAAGAAACACCGCTCCCAACATCATTGGTACCCTCCATGATAAGTATGTACCTGGGCATGGTCCCCTTCAAAACGCCATCTATCCGGTTTACACCTCCGACCGTGGTTTCTCCGCCATGGCCACGATTAATGACCAGAGCATGAGCCTGTGTAGAATTAATCAGACTCTGCAAAAAAACTGAATAAGGTGTTGCGCCATACCCTTCTGTGATTGAATCACCAAACGTTGTTACATTTTCCACAGGAGTTTCATTACCCGCGGCCAAACACGCGCCTATAAACAACAGGACAGCAAAGGATAAAAAAATAATAATTCTAATCAGTTTCATGCTGGTTTTAATCTCTTATTGATAAATTTTAAGAAATTCACTTTGTGCATTCTTCATGCCCTCAGGATCTGATTGCTGCAAAACCATCTCCTCGGTCTCCCTGGAGGTGTCGTCCTTTATTACCAGTGACACCTTATCATCTGTTTCCACCAATCGAGGAACCGACCAGGCCCGGCCAGACCAATAACTCTCAAATTCCCGATATGAGCCATCAACAAATCGTTGCCATTGAACCAGAGGCATGCCGTTGCTGTTCAAGAAAACAAAGGGCTGGATATCGGGTACTTGATTAACAGGATGAAGCAGCCGAGGTGGCTGCCATTTACCAGCAACAAGACGACTGTAATAAATATCATCATTATTACCCGCATTACCGGACCAAATAATCCAGACAGTATCGGAGCTGTCTACGATCACGGTGGGATAAATATTCATGGTTAATTCCTGGGAAATGGTCTTAATCTCTCCAAGCTGTTCGCCTCGTAACGAGCGGGCAAGAATAGAGTAACTTCCGTTTTCAATGGCCGTCCAGGCTATCCATCTGATACCACTTGAGGTCTGATCAACTGCAGGATGGAGATTATCGGCATTATCATCGGTAACTGACACAGGCTTTCCCCAGGTACCGTTTTTAAAAGTAGAAAGAAAAATTTCTTCCCGTAATCCATCGGACTGGGCCCAGACAAGATCAGCTTTGAAGGCATCAACCCTGCCAGCGTCAATATCAGGTTGCATACCAAAACACGGCCAACTCCACAGCAAAAGAAATGCCCCGATATATAAAAAAACTGGTTTAATCTTCATCTCCTCACCTATGAGTCTGCAACCCAATATAGAGTCACCAATTGACAAAAAAACTCAACGTTTTGTATTGTGATTGTCTATAACGCTTTCCCAAATGCTCAGCAACAGTTTTTGTAACACTTGTGTTTAATATGACAGGGAAAAAACATTTTTATTTAACTACCACTCCTAAAAAAGGGTGGAATAAAAGGTGACCCTAAAAGGGTAATCACTTCCCAGTTTCATCTGTTCCATCCGCTGGTCTTTGACTTGTTGCCATCGGACATATTGGCGAATCTTCTTCTCGTCTAGCCCCACGGTACTTACGCAATAACCTTTGGCCCAAAAATGTCTACCCCAGTGACGCTTTTTAAGCTCAAGATGTTTATCGATTATTTTGGTCGCGCACTTTCCTTTCAAACATCCAACGACACTTGATACTGATAATTTTGGCGGTATCGACAGTACCAAATGGACATGATCCTCTTGAACATTCATCTTCAAAATTTCCAGATTTTTCCATTCACACAGCTGACTTATTATTTCTTCGACTGACTGTTTGACGTCTCCTTTCAAAACACGAAACCTGTATTTAGGGCACCAGATCAGGTGATATTTGCAGTTCCAAACCGCATGTGCTAACTTTTTCAGCTCACTCATTGAATACCTCCAAAATGTACTCTGCGGGCCACCTATCCGAATTGTACGAAGCTATTCATTGAGTGTCACTACGATATCTGCTTAGCAAAGCTGGGACCCACCAGTAAAACTGGTGGATTATATTTTTATTTAAAAACGTGTACTATACATAGTACTGACATTCAATCATGTTTTCAAAAATTATACGATCCCTCGAACTGGAGCTCTCCCTTCATCGAAGTTCCGCTTTCAATTATTTTATTTATTTTTTTTAAAATTCAGAGTAAAATAAAAAATTTTTTGTCTTCAGATATGATCTTAAGCTCTTCGAATCAAACTTAGTTCGACGGGTACGAATTTCTGCATGCAAAATGACCTGAAGATTTACCTTTTTCAAATACAAGAAACCAGAGAAGCAGCAAAAACAACATATTAGTGCCTTACTCCTGAACTTCTGTCAAAAAATCAAGAAAATTCGAGAGCATTTTTCATCGAATACTATGGAGTTATGTTCAATCTGTGGATCAAGGTGCAGCATTTGGGATGCGGGTAAAGCCCGCCTTAGCCAAATGAATCCATTCATTCTCATTCTACCTTAACGAAATCAAGCAGAAGAATATCTGTTTTCAAGGATTTTTAAAGCTATTTTACCCGTCGATAACTATCATATTGTATGAACCGTTCTTTCTTTTACTGCCTTCTTTTCGTCTTGTCTTTGCCCCTGCCAGCATTTGCTGATTCCACTATATCTGTGACTCAAGTTTTGGGTAGCTGGGAAAGCAAACAGCCCTCCAGAAAACTACAGTTTTTTATAGACAACACTTTTATTGTTCATTTCCAAGAACAAGCTCCTGTCAGGGGAAACTGGGTATTATACAAGAATAAAAACCCCTTGCTTTTTGTTCTGGACAACAACACCCGCCATGCCTGTCTATTGGTTTCACATGACAAATCTCTTCTCAAAATCGACGGGCACAAAGCATTGGCGGGTAGTTGGGAAAAAACCGACAATACAATTAAGATGAACTGGTGAAAGTACCGCATCTTCCACAAAAAACAATAACAGAAAAATTCTTTGAATAACAGCACCCGCACTTTTTGGATTGAAGTCATATGCCTCAGTGCCCTTATATTTCTCTTTCGTCTCTATGCTACCACCCCGGTAGAAGGGAGTGGAGATTCTTTTGTCAAATGGTATGAAGTAAAACGCCTCAGCCATGGTTTGCCGTACAGTCGTCTGGATCATCACACCATGCGATGGGGGATTAATTTTCTCACCCTGTTCATTCAAAAGTTTTTCGGCACTTCTGCTTCAGTCTATTATATTGCTCCGGCCACTGCGGCTACAGCAGCGGCATTTTTCCTATATGGAATTGCCCTCAACCTTCAGGGAAGAGCTCTGGCCATAAGCGTAACACTACTTTTGTCGTTTCATCCGGTTATTATTAATGCCGGAAGCCAACTTTTTCCGGGGATTTTTTCGATTTGCTATGTCTTGGGAAGTATTTTTTTTCTACTCATGTATACAAAGCAGCGAAAAATGCTATATATTGGTCTTTCCGCATTTTTCTTATTTTTGGGGTATGGGGCCAAAATAACGAATTTATTTTTTCTACCAGCTATAGTTTTCTACATTGCCTTCATTCTCAAGGAATATAAGGCTGGAGGTATCTATTTGCTGTTCCTGCTTCTTGGTTTTTTCCTTGAAACCCTATGGATAGACACAATACTGGGTGATTACTCCCTTCCCGGACGCCTGGCACTAGCCGGAGGGCATCTCAACCTGATGCAGTCTGGTGTTATTCGAGAGTCCTTCTTTTCAGGAATTTTTGAACGCTGGAGCATTCTGCCAAATTATATGTACCTTCATTCTATTACTGGATTTTTTGCGGCTTTTTTCTTCTTGAGCCAGCATAAAAAGTACCCCAGAGAATCCCTTATTGCACTAGCGTATGCCTCTGTGTCTTTTCTTATTACATTTGGTATCTGCAGCCTTGACCCTGTACATTTTTTATTGCCCAACAGACCAAGATATCTCAATGTGACAATCCCCTTTTCTTTGTTACTGACATTACGTATGGCATCTCTAGGCGCAAAGAAAAAGTACTTTTTCTTTGCTTTTTGCCTGCTAGCAGTTCCATATCCGAGGTCAATATCTCAGCTAATACATGCGCCGCAACATCGAAAATTCTATAAAATCGACAACCATAGCACCCGGGTTATGACACTACTAAAAGATGGCTACTGTCTGGCTTTTTCCGCAGAAAAACATGCACGCCTCTACCGCGCCATGTTTATTGAAGATCAATATGCTATGGGACTTCATGGACAAAAACCAACTTCAATATACATTGTCCCGGCGGGAGAGACTCAATTTAATGCATCTGCAACAATGTATCTCCTAACACTTGATGGAAATATCACTCCCAAGGGAATTGTAAGTCCTTATCCAAAGGATTATGTTCTCTCTATCCATGACTTTGCCGAAAAACAACTCACAATTACCTCTGACTGGGAACAGGTCTGGTGATATTTAATACCACACAAACACTACCAATAATTTCACATTCCTACTAATATGACCACTACTTTTGACATCATCATTCCTGTTTATAATGAAAAGCTGGAAACAGTTTTAGATACAATCAACAGACTCACCAAAGCCACACAAGACAGATACGATACAAATGTAATCGTTGTCAATGATGGCTCTGAGACATCTTATAATCTGGCTGAATTAACTAAAATTTCCAATATCACCTACATTGTTCACGATTTCAACCGGGGCTATGGATCGGCTCTCAAAACTGGAATTCTTTCCGGATCGGCTCCCTACATTGCTATTATTGACGCTGATGGCACCTACCCACCCGAAGAACTCCCCCTCCTTGCTGAAGAAATAGCAAACTACGATATGGTCACAGGAATCAGAACCGGCCAAATAAGCCAAATCCCGCAGTTACGAAAATTTCCTAAAAAGATGCTCAATCTTTTCGCCTCATACATGTCCGGGGAAAATATCCCTGATCTTAACAGTGGCATGCGCATTTTCTCCCGGGATTTATGCTATTATCTTTGGGGCTTTTTCCCTCCAGGATTCAGTTTTACTTCAACAATCACCATGGGGGCAATAATGGGGGGGTTTCGGATTAAAAACATACCTATCAACTACTACAAACGTTCAGGTCAGTCTTCAATTCGTCCTGTTCGGGATACTCTTAATTTTTTTCGCCTTGTTGCAAGGTTGGGCCTCATTTTTTATCCCACTAAGCTTTTCACTCCCATAGCTGGTATCCTGATGATCGGTGGTTTTCTTAAAGCTGCTTTACGCGATTTCCCACATATGGGAACAATCGGCACAACCTCACAAACCCTTATGCTGGCGGGACTTGAAATTTTTATGATAGGGTTGGTGGCCAGTTTGATAGTCCATAATCGTTCTTTTGGGTTGCAAAGAAAACCTTCTAACGACCATCTTCTGCATTCCGGAAATGACAGTTCATTAACCGGAAAAGATAGTAATAATGCATAGCTCTTTCTTTGCAGCAAACAGATGAATGCCAGAATAAAGCAAATACTCACTTGGGTTGGCACCCTCCTTGCTGTGACAGGAACGATTTTTGTAGGAATTCGGTTAAACGATTATAGAGCTCAAATTGACCTCTCTCAGTTTAGTACATCGACCTGGATAGTC
>JALXCX010000247.1 GCA_026990725.1 Desulfobulbaceae bacterium | reverse complement strand
GCAGATATTTGAATTGTAACCTCTGGTAGAGGAAAAGGTGGCTTTCCACCTGATTACGATTTTTGTCTTTTAACGAAAAGTGGATCAGGGGCTCAAGCCCGATTTTTTTTATCTCCGTACCTATCGCAACCGGAGCAAGTGCCGGATGACCGCCAGCGTTATCCGTGACAGACAGGGCAGTAATGCGCCCGTCCTGTTGAGCCTGTGCGGCAAAATCAAGCAGCCTGTCTATTTTCTTTCCGCCAGCCCCCTGACCTGGAACCAGTTCATAGGTGATGGTAAATAAGTCCGGTGAGTTCAGAGAATCTTCAAACATAATGGTTCCGGGCGGAATAAGATTAAAAACAGTTCCTAGTATTTATCTGGTGATTATTTTTGCATTAGAATAAGATGTTCCCGTGTTTTTTCAATGGTAATGGAGATTATTTATGCCTTCTTTTCTGCGTCAGTTTGTATTTCCGACGATCAACAGGCGCTTTCTTGTACGTCTATCTGCAGTATGTCTGATCAGCTACCTGGTTTTTGGGTTTCTTCTTCTACCTCTTCGAATTCAGGGCAGGAGCATGGAACCAACGTATCATGACGGTTCCTGTGCCTTTTGCTGGCGGCCAATGTATTTTTTATCACCACCAAAAAGATTTGATGTAGTGGCGGTTCGTTTTGCCGGGCATCATGTGATGCTACTGAAGCGAATTGTTGCTTTGCCCGGTGAAACACTTGAGTACCAACAGGGGAAGCTCTATATAAATGGTCAGCTTGTTAAGGAGCCACATGTGCGTCTGACATCTCAATGGAATCTTTCCACCCGGACAGTCAAGCCTGGCAATGTCTATATCATCGGTGATAATCGCAGCCTTTCCATGAAGCGGCATAAAATCGGACAGGTCAGTATGGAGCGGATAGTTGGAGGCGTTGTCTTATGAAAAAAGTACTGGTTGTATCTGTTGTTCTGGTTCTTGCTCTTTGCGGATATTATTTGCTTTCTTCTTCTGATGAACAACTTTTGCAGGAGAAGATGGATATCATGGCCGGGTTTTGTTCAACCACTGAGCAGGAATCTGTTGTGGTCTTTGCTAGAAAAGTAGCAGCGGCAGCAGAGTTGTGTACGGATCCGTGCAGAGTGGAAATTAAATCACTTGCCATGGATCGTCTGTTTTCTTTTCAGGAGATTCGTGACCACATTTTGATGATGAAAAGAAGGGTTGCCGGGACGCAGTTTCGTTTTGATGATTCTTCAATTACCCTGCAAGACAGCACCAGTGCTGAAATTATCACAACTCTTCGTCTTTTTGGCAACAATGCTGATGGACGATTTACAGATGCTTACGAAGTAAAAATCAGCGCCAGAAAAGTTGCAGGAAAATGGCTGTTTTCCTCATTTGCCGTTGTTGAATTCATGGAACGATAAAGGTTGAGTCACTGGTTTGTCCGTTTTTGGATGTCTGCTATCCAACTAACCGACAATCCAGATCGCGAGATTTTGAGCGTTTTGAACTGTTCGGTCGGAGACTCCACCCAGCAGACCCTTTTCGATTTCGCGGCCTCTGCGGCCCAGAACAATTGTCCCGCAGCCGTGTTGTTTGGCCTGCTTGAGCAGATCATTACTAGCCTCAAGGTTTGTATGGGGCGGAATATGCCTGATATTATTTTTGTCGATGCCGTGGTCAGTGAGGATTCTGGTATGAGCATCATAGAGATTATTCTCTAAATCCAAATGCTCTTTGCACCAGTCTGCCCCCCAGAGCTTGTGAAAATGTTCAGCAGGAGAAGCCTTTGTGGAGCCAAAGACAGAATGTGAATGATAGAGGCACACCTTTGTTGCGGGATTGTTTTTCATAAAAAAGCCGAGATGGTCGGCTGCGAGCAGTGATTCCGGAGTTGCGTGGACAGCCAGAAGAAAGCGTGCCGAGGGTATCTCTCCATCTATCATCCAGAGCGGAACTTCGTGGCATTTATTGACAAGGTCTGCCGAGACACTTCCCAGGAACATTTCGCCAATTTTACCGACGCCTCGTCTGCCGATGAGGAGTGCGTCAAATATACCCTGATTGGCCTGATGATGGATAGCAACGGCAATAGAGCCGGTCGACGATTCCACAGAAGAGTTAACCTGTTCTGCAGTAAAGCCATTTCGCAGCAGCCTGTGTTCGGCATCTCTAAGGTAGCGGCTTGCCTTTGCCTTGCGCAGTTCAACTACCGGGCTGTCTGTTCGTAGAGGGTCAACATCAAGCATCCAGTTTTGATCACTGCCGCCGGATGAGACGATACTGAGTAAATGAAGCTGGATTTCCTCGTTTTTTGCAAAAAGACGTATCAGGTAATCAAGACTGTTGGAACTGAAGACAGAGCCATCAACGGCAACCAGAATTTTTTTTTCCAAAATGCACTCCTCTTTTTTAAAAAGTGTAATCATTCTTTCCAAAAAGTCTGCTCTAACTTGTTGTTTTTTTAAGACTGAGGGACTCGTAAAACCCAGCTCTGTTGACCCTACAGCGCCTCAATCCGTTCGGCCTGGCCGTATACCGAACTTTTGGCTTGAGTCATCTTTAGCCATGTGATGAGCTTTTTATAAGCCCATCACATGGAAGACACCTCACAGGTTGAAGATGGAAAAAATCAGAAAACGAGTAGATAGTAGAGCAGGGCGACCGTGGCAATGGATAGTGTTCGGAAAGCCTGGCTGAAAAAAATGAGCTGCATTGCAAGACGGGGCTTGAATATGCCCGCATAATAGGGAAACTGATGCCTTACTGCCCGAATTGGTGAAGAGAGGACGTTGCCAATTAACAGGGCAAGGACAATCTGTTTATAGGACATGCTGCCATCTTGAAGCAGGGCACCTGCAGCTGCAAGGCCGGCTGAGAATTCGGCTGCGACCTGCAGGGCAATAATGGATAATGCTTTTGGGGAAAGCCAGGCCAGAAAGGAGAGATATTTTGCCATGAAATGTTCAATCATTGAGAACAGGCCGGCCCTGGTGAGAAAAAAGAAAAGAATGTAAATGGGGATGGTAAATTTGGCAATTTTTTTTATTCTGCGCTGAAAACGTTTAACTGTTCTCTTCCAGGCAGTTTTGAAGGTGTTTGCTTCAGGCTCGATTTGGCCGTGCAGTGGACTTTCTTCTTGGGGCAGGAGAAAGTGGCTGATAACGGTAATGGCCAGAGTACGCAAAATGGCAGAGCCAAAGGTCAGGCCAATATAAATGAAGGCCGCACCTTTAATAAGAGGTGCGGTAATAAAAAAAGTTGTGGGTAGATGCAGAAAGTAGGTGGGAAGACTATTAAACAGATTGGCCAGAATGAGTTCTTTTTTACTTATTCTCTGTTTTTCATACGCTTCAGCAAGCATCGTGTTAGCGGAAACTCCGGAGAAAAAAGCCATTGAAAAAGAAGCTCCCGTTACAGAAGAGAGATGGCCGATTTGCGTCAGAGGGCGTGCCACTACCGCCATTTTTTGGGTCCAGTTCAGAGCTTCTATGAAGTTGGCAACCAGAAGTCCGATGGAAATAAAAATGAGCAGCCGAAGCAGGGGCCAGCCCAATTGATGCCAGAGCTGTAAGAAAATGACTTGATCCATTAACCGTATATATATATCGAATTTACTGAAGATTTTTCGAAACGTCGGGGAGCATACAGTGGCTGTACAAATGCTGCGGGTCACCATTTGTTATAAAATCATATTGTTGAAGCAGCTTACGAAAAACTGAATGCGTGACAGAGGTGAAAGAGGATTTTTTTGAGGAAAGTCCCAGAGAGGTCTCGGCCAGGCCAAGGCTTTTTAAAAGCAGTTCTGCCGGGGTTTCCGCTTCCTGAATATAGACGGCGTTTGCTCTGGTCAGGCCAGCCAGCTCTGCTGCGGCATCAACAGCATCATCAAGTGTGCCAAGTTTATCAACAAGCCCCAGTTTAAGAGCTGTGCGGCCATCCCATACCCTGCCTTCAGCGATCTTTTTCACCTCTTCAAGCTTCATCTTTCGGCCGTTGGCAACAATGTCAAGAAATCTGCTGTATCCCTGTTCAACACCGGCCTGAATGGCCCGGGCCAGGCTATCAGGGAAAGGCCGGGTCGGGTCTCCGGCTCCGGCCAGCTTTGTGGTGCCGGTGCCGTCACTGTAGACACCGATTTCAGCAAGTGTTTTTTCAAAAGTTGGCATGGCACCAAAAATGCCTATTGAGCCAGTCAGGGTGGTGGGAGCGGCAAAAATTTGGTCTGCGTCTGCAGAAATCCAGTATGCCCCGGAGGCCGCCATTGATCCCATGGAGACGAGAACAGGTTTGCCTGCCTTCCGGGTCTGGAGTAATTCCTGGCGAATCAGTTCAGAGGCAAATGCACTGCCCCCGCCACTGTCTATGCGAAGAACCAGGGCTTTAATACTGTCATCATTTCTGGCAAAACGGATTTGTCTGCTGAGAGCATCAGAGCCTATCTGGCCGATTTTTGCCTCGCCGTAAATAATGCTGCCCTGCGCAACAATTATACCTACCTTGTCCCCGGTCTTCCCCTGGCTTCCGGATGTTGTGGCCACAGTGTTCAGATAGCTGCTGAATCTGATTTGATTGAAACTGCCACTCTTTGAAGATCTACCCACCAGGGTTGCAATATAATTTCTGAATTCCTGCCTGGTCTTGAGACCATCAACGAACCCGTTATTCAGGGCCATCTGAGCCGTGTCTCCATGGGCAGCCTGCATGTTGTCTGCGAGTTTGTTCACCGCATTATTTATCGCCCGTTGCGGGATACCCCGGTTTGCCGCGATATCATTACAATAACTGCTCCACATGCTTAAAAGCCATTGTTGATTGGCTTCCCTGGCAGCAGGCGACATATTGCTGCGGATAAATGGTTCCAGGGCGGATTTAAAGGTGCCGACCCTGAAAATATGAAAGTTTATATTTAGCTTTTCCAGCAGCTCAGCGATGTAGAGCCGGAAGACCCCAAATCCATGAAGATTGACAGCTCCCATGGGATTGAGATAGATTTCATCCGCCCATGAGGCCAGATAATATTGTCCCTGGGAAAAGTTGTCTCCGGTCGCGATAACCATTTTGCCGCTTTTTTTGAACGCATCGATAGCATGGCCGATGTCACTTAGCTGATCAAGGCTGGCTCGTGTCAATTGGCTTGGGGCAATGACGAGCAGCTTGATGCGGTCATCAAAAGAAGCAGCCCGAATGCCTTCAATAACATCCTGAACAAGCAATTCCTCACGAACAGGTGCTCCTGACATGTTGCTGAGAATTCGGGACATGGGGTCAAGGGGAGATCTTTTTTCAACAATACGGCCTCGTGGTGCCAGTACCAGTGCAGAATTCGCCGGTATCTCGGTTACGGGCCGATGGATAAACATTGTGGCCAGCAGGATCAGAGACCCCAGCAAAATCAAGGTGCTGAGAACTGCAGCACCTGTGGTCAGGAATTTCCAGAGAAAGCGGAAAAATGAGATGATGATTAAAAAAAATGTCTTCAAAATGTTACTCCTGAAATTGTTCTCTATGAAGGGAGCAAAAGGATTTGCGGGAGTGGTCTATTTGTAGAAGATTTATGCTTTTCTGCATAAATCTTCAGGGGCAAGGGGTGTTCTGAGAATGAACTCATCGTGCCGTTGCGCCTGATGCAGGGAAACACATCTTTCATGTCAGTCACTAAGTGCCTCCGGAAGAGACACTAGACCGCCTAACAAACAGCCGTTAATCTTTTTGTTTCATGACTTCCAGAGCACCGGAAATAATTCCGGCTGCGTCAATACCTGCATTTTTCCACAAGATTTCCTGCGGTGCCTGATCGAT
>JALXCX010000246.1 GCA_026990725.1 Desulfobulbaceae bacterium | reverse complement strand
ATTTGATCTGGTCCAGGTCGGCATCCGGCAGGAAAAGGGTGGTAAAAACCTGACGGAAGGCAGGATTATCACTGCCCCAGCCCATCCGGATCAGCTTGATCAGGATTTCAGTTTCCTCTTCCTGTTCTGGGGTCAGATTCCGAAGCCTGCGGCCCCTCAAATAGCCGCCATAAATCATAAGGCGGGTAACCCTGTCCGGGTTCCGAGCAGTGTACGCTGCAGCAACTGCTCCACCTTGGGAGATGCCTAACAGGGGAAACCGGCTCAGGCCCACTGCCTCCACAATAGCTTCCAAGTCCTGAACCCAGGACTCAAAAGTAATGTTGTCAACCTTGTGATCAGAAAGGCCACAGCCTCTCTGGTCGTATCGAATAAGGGTGAAGCGGCTGGAAAGAGCCTCATACCAGTGTCGCCACACCGGGCTATCCCACTCATACTCGATATGACTAAGCCAGTTGGCGGCTTTGACTAGGGGAGGCCCGTTACCAGCAAGGGCATAGGCCAAGCGCACCCCGTCGAATGAACGGCAGAATCGAATCTCTTGTTGCATCATTTCTCCCTTTTTAGGGAATCTTTAGAAATAGCTATCCTTCGTGGTAACCTCTATGAAGACGCTTAACAAACAAGCAGTATACTTACCCTAGTAACATCAAAGGTTATTTCGTGCATTTTCTTCGCTTTTCTTATTGAGGAGGAGGTTCTTTTACCTTTTATCCTGTACAAAGACGCACCTCAACTACTGCACGGAACAAGAAGTGGGCCGCCTCGGTTCATACTCTACGCCAAATCCCTCAGGCCGATCCTCACAAAAGATCTTGAAAAACCTACGGTCCTCAGAATCAAAATGCCGTCCTTACGTCCTTGTGCTAACTTTACTCTCAGACCACTTTTCAGTGGACTTCTCTCTTTTATCAATCAATTCACCTAACGCGAATTGCGCTGTTGGGGGGCCTCGACAATACTGTCGTCAACAATTTCTCATTTCACGTCCATGAAAACATTTTTCTGATGGTACTGACCAAAATACGCAACAGTACTTCCTTTACATTCGCACCACAATAATCCTGGCGAAAACGCCGGCGGGTTGTGACATTGGGGATCTAGCGGCGTATATGCGAAACGAGGAAGCGTCTAATAGAAATCCGGTCAAAATTTGAAATTCTGTCGCAACATCGAAGAGACTACACAACAACTGCGTGGCGGACACATTGAACAGTGCGATAATATTGCTTTTTTCGGTACCTGCTGTGAATTTCCGTACTTTTTGCTGCACTTTTTCAAGAACAGGCCGAAAGATTTCCCTGTTTATAACTTTATCAATTTGGGCAGAAGGATCTCCCTGCTTGTCGATTTTGTTGAGTCACTTATCTGAACCATAAAAACCTGGCTGGAACATACTATTCTTCTCCCGTATTTATAGACATACTGGCTTGCCCATCGGGAGATATGTTAAAACAATAACGATAAAACAACAAACTCAATATCAGAAAAACAAAAAGTCAGTCACCACCGGTAAAACCGGTGGCTTGAAATTGTGGACCGCTCAAAGCGGTATGTTAAAAAAAACAACTGACCACCATTCGCTGGTCGCCTATTTAAATAATGTC
>JALXCX010000245.1 GCA_026990725.1 Desulfobulbaceae bacterium | reverse complement strand
CATTATACCAGCTGGTAGGCATCTCATCTTCACGCAGGACAACCTTCTTCATGATCACTCCTTAGTCTTTTAGTACGTGGTTAGCTTGACTTAATTATTAACAATACAAAAACGTCGATTCTCTAAAAAAACTCTCCAACCTTTTTTTACAAATTGTTTTGTGTTTACCGCATAGACGAATTTTTCTCAACTCCCAGAAGCACATTCCTGAGAACTGAGTTTTGTGACCCGGACAAGCAGCGCCTCATCACTGGACAAGCCGGCGACCTGTTCCAGGATCTCTCTGGGGTTCGTACCGGCGGCGTTCTGGGGGTGAATAACATGAACTTTCAAAATGCTTTCATGAAGTTTTATCTTCTCAATTAATGGTTTGATATCTAACTGACGTTTTTTCCTTTTACGAATTCGTTGCACTATGTACTCCTCACACTGATCAAATGCCTCAAGGTTCTCAGCAACTTCCTGGAGATTAACAGTATCCGGAAAACACATCTCGTAATAGATAACATGCGAACACTGTGCTTTTTTCATAACTGGGTCCACGCCTGTAACCGTAATAAATTCCGGAAGTTGTGCGTTTAGCCTGCTCACGATTTCGTCTAACTTGTTCAGCGGAGAGGAAAGATCCATATCAAAATATTCAACATGGCTTTCGACCCCAACAGGCAAAGCCTGGCTAAACGAAACACGGGGTGAGGGATTATATCCCTGTGAAAAAAGAACAGGCAGCCCGGCCCGATGCAGAACTCTGAAAATTAATTGCAGCATTTCCAGGTGCCCCAGAAAACGGGAATCTCCCAGCCTTGAATAATGAACACGATAACTAAAAACCGTTTGCTGTGACTTGACACGACGTACAGGTATTTCTCCTGTTGTAGAAGAAGACTGACAGCTTTTTGTCGGATTAACCACTGGTTTGAGAGTTTTAAAATCGCAAAGTCCACATTTCTGGCAACTATGATTACGACAATCAGGGGTGTAGACCTGCCTGACAGATTTCTCATATTCCTTTTCCAGATAGCTTTTGTCTACTCCGCAACTCAGATGATCCCAAGGCAGCACCTCATCCATCGTTCTTGCCCGTAAATACCAGTTAAGATCTATATCCACATTCTCTGCAGCCTGTTGCCAGCGGCTCAAATTAAAATGCTCGGACCAACCGTCAAGACGGCAGCCTGCCTGCCAGGCAGATTCAAGCAGCCGGGAAAGCCTGCGGTCTCCCCTGGAAAAAACCCCTTCCAGAAACGACTGATAAGGATCATGCCATTTTAACTTGAAACCTTTTCTGGGCAGTTTTTTCTTCAACCGATTAATACGCTCCTGTGATTCTTCCAGGCTGAGTTGTTCAGCCCACTGAAAAGGCGTATGAGGTTTAGGCACAAAAGTAGCTGCCGAGACGTTAATCTGCGCCCGTTTGCCCTGGGCCTCCTGTTTTGCCCGGACAGCAAGATCAACAATCCCGTCAACATCTGCA
Organism: Desulfobulbaceae bacterium; assembly: GCA_026990725.1. GTDB lineage: Bacteria > Desulfobacterota > Desulfobulbia > Desulfobulbales > Desulfobulbaceae > Desulfobulbus_C. The sequence continues at coordinate 134 of JALXCX010000245.1, read as the reverse complement.
AGTGTTTCTGTGGGCAGTCCGATCATGAAATAAAATTTTATCAGGTTCCAGCCGGCGGCAAAGGCATCCTGACAACTCTTCATTAAATCCTGCTCAGTGATTCCCTTATTAATCACCTCACGCAAACGATCTGT
>JALXCX010000244.1 GCA_026990725.1 Desulfobulbaceae bacterium | reverse complement strand
TCCCCTGGATACGTAATTTATGCAATGCCTCATCCGGAGACTGGTCGGTAATGGCAGAGCCGTCATGTAACACCTTTTTAAACCGCTTGCTTATGATTGTTTTCGCCAATTGGTCAACAGGCGTCTGGCTGTGTTGTGCCAGGTCTTTGTCATCTTCGCTTGCCAGAAACTGTTGCCAGTCGTCAAGTATTCCCTGGGCCCGGGCACCATTAAGAGCCCTGATAAGTTTTTTCTGTTCCACCCTTCGCTGGGATTTCAGGTCGTTAAAAAAAGAGTGTAAGCCTTCAAGCAGGTATCCGGGAAGTCTGGACTTGTAGTTTTTTTCGCAGAGCAGGTAGACATCAAGGTCACGAACCGGGCCGGTTATCTGGCCCAGGTAGCGGAAATCGTTTTTAAAGCGGACTGTTACTTCGGGGTCAATCACATCTTTTAGTAATGTCAGGGCTGATCTGGTTCTCCGGATAGCTACCCGGAAATCGTGAAGAAACTCACTGTCCAGATCGTCCAGGATGCCTGGCAGGTTTGTCTGCATGCTCTCAAGCAGGGTACGGTAGATGGTTTTGGCGGCTGAGAGCCCGGTCATTTGCGGCTGGAGTTTAAGGGACAGGCCGGAGGTATAATCCAGAGGCGCACGTCCGCAGGCGGCAAGCGAAGTCGTCAGCAAGTGAACCAGGGTGTCGGGTCGGGCATTGCCAAAGGCTTCAAGATCACGGCCGAGTTTGAGAAACCATTTATTATATCCCCTTACCGCCCTCAAATCGACATACCGGTAAGGGGCCACATCCCCGTCGCTGTCCATTTCGGAAAAAGTGAGACTGGCAACGATTTTTTTGTCCCGATTAAGAACAAGGATTTTTTGTGTTGTCAGTGAAAAATTGGTTTGGGCAAGCAGGGCCCGCATTTCAATAATCGGCAGGAGCAGGGTTTTGATGTCGCCGTCCGGCAACTCTTTCCAGACGCGGGGTGCGCTTGCCGTGAGCCGGAGCGGAGTTATGAGCGCGTTGTCGGCAAAATCCCTGAGATGGAGCTGTTGATCATCCAGAAAGAAGAGAATGTTGTTTGCATAGAGACGCCAGTCAAAGGTGTCAAAAAAAAAGACCTGGCTTGTTTGTACCGGTTGGGCGGTAAAGGTATATTTTTTTTCCAGGGTCTGAAGAACATCCTGTACTGTAATCTCATCAAACAGATGTCTGGAAAGCTGTGCGATCTGCTGCATTAAACTGATTCCTCAGTCGGAAGAATATAAAAACGGGATGACACCCGAAAGAAATTATTGTCTTAAGCAGAGAGTATAAATTGAGTGTGTTGTTCTTTGCAAGGAAAACAGAGATGCTACAATGTGCTTTGTAGTGAAGTATGGTTGCCTTGCTTATCAGACGCCCACGCGCTGGTGTTGTTTATTTCTTCATCAAAAAAAGACCTGTCTGTGTGTCAAGAGATGATTTAATGCTATCTGTTGAGATTTTCTCTACGTAGAGAGGGCGCGAAAGTCTCTTTATTGCGACATTGTCGAAAGCCCTTGTCTCCCAATTGTTTTATCCGTTTCGTTGCTGAAAATCAGCCAGCGTCTTCAAACCTTCTGTAAATACTATTCAAATGCAACGATCTTGGTGTGATCCCGGGATGTTTTTTCGTAATGGCATGGTTTCTGCTTTAAAGGTACTACTGTGTGGTTTGCTTTCGTTGCTCAATGTGTCACTGTAATGGTCTATGTTGTTGACTTGTGGTGTTAAATACTTTTGGGAGATTTTATATTTATGAAGAAGAAATGCAAAAAATTCTACATAAGGGTGGTGGCGATACAAATTTTTACAGCAGCCACTCTTGTTTCCCTGGCAGTAAACGTCCAGGCAGGCAATATTCTTTCTCTGGTTATTCCGGCAGTGCTCGTTTCCGGTCAACATAAAGGGGGGCCGTTGCCTCCTGCTGATGGTGATCACAATGATATAACATCGTGGCAGGGAACAGCCACCTGCATACAGTGTCACCGGGCAGAGGCGGTGGAAGTGTTCAGTTCAGTCCACTATCAGTGGCTTGGAGAGACTCCATACATGACCGACGGTCCGGCCCGACAGGGCAAAATTGATATCGGCGTGAACAGCTATTGCATAAATACAACCGGCAACTGGAACGGTTGCGGGGCCTGCCATGCAGGACTTGGCGGTCGTCCAAGCCCACAGGTAAGCAAGGCGCAGCTGGAAAATATTGATTGTCTGATATGTCATCAGGATAAGTATAAACGGAAAAAAGTAAATGGGGTTTTTGTTCCGGATACTGCTAAAATGAGTATTTCCATGGTTGAAGCTGCCAGAACAGTTCATCTTCCTACAAGAAACAGTTGTCTGCAATGTCATGCCAAAGGTGGTGGCGGTGATAACTTTAAACGGGGGGATATGGCCCTTGCCCATGGCAGAACCCGGGATAGAAATTTTGACGTGCACATGGCGACAACCGGAGAGGATTTGTCCTGTCAGGCCTGCCATATCACGAGTAAGCACAGGATGGCCGGCAAGGGATCAGACCTTCGCCCCACGGATCTTGCCCTTGAGATAAGCTGTACTCAGTGTCACAAGGACAAGGGAAAGACCAGCGGCCATGACGATGACACCATTGGCCGGCATGTGGCCCGGGTGGCCTGCCAGAGTTGTCATATTGCTACCTATGCCAGAAACGCCTCCGATACACCGGCCTCTGAAAAGACCGAAATTCATCGCGACTGGTTGGATCCCCACGTGACAGCAAGTGGAGCAATACATCCAAGACCCACTATGGCCGGGAACTTGACTCCAAAATATAAATGGTGGAACGGGTTCAGCTCCAACTATCTGCTTTTTGATAAAACAGTCATAGATCCGATCACCGGCCGGATACCAACTTCAAGGCCGATAGGAGCAGTAAATGATCAAAAAGCAAAGCTTTATCCGTTTAAATATAAAACTGCGCTGCAACCCCTGGCCACAAATCGTGATGAGCTGATTGCACTTGATACCAGCATCTACTTTGCCAATGGAGATGCCGCCGGAGCCACCAGGCAGGGGTTAGTCAATATGGGGTATGGTGCCGGGGAAGCCTACGAGTGGATAGAAACCGATACCTACCAGCTTATTACCCACGAAGTTACACCGGCCTCAAAGGCACTTAAATGTGCAAGCTGCCACGACAGCACCGGCCGGATGGATTTACAGGGTGAGTTGGGATATCAGCTGAAAGCCTCTCGCGCCCAGGTTTGTACCCAATGTCATGGGGACGAGGAAGAAGGTCACTCTAAGGATTTTGAGTGGGTTCATAAAAAACACGTGAAAGATAAAAAATATGATTGCTCTTTCTGTCATACCTTCAGCCGACCTGAACGACATCTGAAGATGCACAGGTAATTTTCTGCATATCCGTTTTTCGTGCAGGGGGACGGCTGTTTAAGACGACGCTGAGCGGTTCGAAAATTTATTCGTTCATGGTAAATGAGCGGATAAATTTTCGATCAATATAATCTTTTATCCAAAAAGCGAATCTGCCGCTGAACATAAATGGTCCCTTGGAGAATACCCCCTGCATCCCTCCGAGATTATAGATGCGCAGGTAGGCCCCGCCCGGAGAGAATACTTGTAGAGTCTCTTCGTCCATACTGGCCATAAGGTTATGAAAAAGGACAGGATTTTGCCGAACCGCATAGACACCTACCTTGTCAAGCGGCTGCGGCTGGAAAGAAATACAGTCTCCACCACCAAAGATGTTGGCCTGTGCTGTGGACTGTAAATACTTATTTACTAAAAGCCCTCCGTCTGGTCCTGTTGGCAGCCCGGACCTGGAAAAAATAGGGCTTGGTTTTACTCCCACGGCTGAAAAAGAGAGGTCTGCTTTAAAACGTCTGCCAGCTTTGAGATAGATTTCTCCTCCATTCAAACTGTCAACATACGACCCTTCAACAAACATTATTCCCCTTTGCGACAGAATTTTCCGGATCATCACTCTGATCCGTTCAGGATGGTTATTCATGAGCTTGGTGCCGGTAAACACCGTTATTTTTGGAGGATGAGTGAGCTTTGTAGTCAACTGCCAGATATTTCCCGCAATTTCAACGGCTGACGGGCCGCCTCCGACAATGGCAATCGCCATCTGTTGATTCCGTCCTGTATCAAGAATTATCTGTCGTGCCTGGTTCAGGCGTTCAATAGGTTTAGCCGAAAAGGTTGTTTTTTGATTGCTGCCGCTCAAATCAGGAACAGAAGAACCGGCATTACAGGATAAGACATCATAGCGGACGGGTTTGCTGCCGGCTTCAAGGTTGACCTGCTGCCTGACCGGGTCAATGCTCAGGGCCTTGTCGCGGATAAATTCACCACCTTGGCTTTCGACGATAAAACGGGTGTGAAAGCGGATTTCTTCGGGCTGATAGGTCCCGCCAAGCATGCCCGGTCCCATTCCTGAATAATAATGATAGTCTGAAGGTTGAATGACAACGACCCGGTATCCTTTCCGGGTAAAAGAGGCAAGGTTTGCCAGAGTCACCATGTGGGCGTGCCCGCCACCGATTAGTACCAGTTGTTTTGGTTTCATACTGGGTAGAGTACACGATCCTTAAGGGTTACTGGAAATATACTAATAAATAATACAAGTAATTTTGCTTATCGTGCAATCGATTTTGTCTCTGGTGGATAAAATACAGGGCATGGGCTGCAAATTGCGGTATAATTTTTTCAGGTGAATAAGTACGCAGATTTTGTCGTCCAAATCTTATTAAATGAAAGTGGAGTCAAAAACTCCAGCTTTTGCATCACTTTCATTGTTCGTTGTGGCTGTGACTCAAAATTTGGTCCAGCCATGCTGGTTACTGACAAGGAACGGAGAGCTGTGAAAATACTATTAATCAGTGATATCCATGCCAATTATCCTGCTCTGAAGGCAGTTGCGGCCCATGAGGCTGCCTCTGGCTGCAACCATGTCTGGAATTGTGGCGATGTAACAGTTTACGCACCTTTTCCAAATGAGACCATTGACTGGTTGAAAACCCATAAGGCCATTTCAATTCTTGGTAACACGGACCGAAAGGTTCTTAAGCTGGTCCGGGGCAAACAGTTTAAGAAACCTCGCAAGCCGGAAAAACGTATCATGTACACCTGGACCCATGATGTCCTGACAAAAGAAAATATCCGGTATTTACAGTCACTGGGCAAAAAAAATACATTCAAGGTCAAGGGCCTGAAAGTCGGTTTATTTCACGGTAGTCCTGCTGATCCTGATGAATTTCTGTTTCCGGACACTCCAGAAGAGAGGTTGCATGCGCTTTCCCGAAAAGCCGGAAAGGATGTTATCTGTTTTGGTCATTCCCATACCCCGTTTCATAAAAATTTTCATGGAGTTCATTTTATAAACCCGGGGTCTGTGGGCCGTATGTTTGACGGAAATCCGGCAGCTTCTTTTGCTGTTATCAAAATATCCAGGAAAAAAATAAAAATCGCGCATCATAGGGTGGCCTGGGATTTCAGGGAAATGGAGCAGGGGCTTTTAAAGAGTCGTTTGCCGGAAATATATATAAATATGTACCGACAGGGGTTAAAGTTAAACTGATTATCGCATCTTTTGAGGAGTACAACGGTGTATATTGACCCAGTCAAAGTTGGTGAAGAGTTGCGTGGCCTGCAGGGCGGCGTGATAGACACCTCCTCACTTATATACCTTGAGAAGATTCAGATGCTCGAGACGGCGGCTGATTTTTTTCAATTTCTGCTTCCAGCCGGAGTCGTTGAGGAATTCGGTTGCTGTCCGGACGGCTGTGTGGTTCATGTTGTCCGGGAGTCCCTGAGCACTGATCAGGCGGT
>JALXCX010000243.1 GCA_026990725.1 Desulfobulbaceae bacterium | reverse complement strand
ATAACAGGTTTAACTTTCAGCCAGTATTTCAAAGCACCTTCTGTCAATTTTACCGGAGAGTTCTCTTGCTATGAAAACCTTTTTTCGTCTCTTGTCTGTTTCCTGTTTCTTGATCTGTTTTTTGGCAAACATCGCGCCTGCCGCGACCCTTCAGGATGTTGTCAAAGATATGCAGCCGCTTGAAGCCTTTGTGGTTGATGTCGTTGACGGGCAGGTCATCTTTGATCTTGGCAGTGGGGCCGGGGTTTTGAAGAATGATCTGTTTACTGTTTTTCGGGAGGGGCGAAAGCTTACTGACCCTAAAACGGGTAAGGAGCTTGGCCGGATTGAAACCAGAGCAGGTAAAGTAGCTGTCACTCGGGTTGAAAAACAGTTTTCCTATGCCAGGCCAGCGGGGAAAAGCGGTAAGGTCAAGCGGGGCGATAAACTTGTTCGCTTTAAAGAGCTTTCCGCATTTTTACAGGATTCATCCGGGGCAGAAGGGGCTTTTTCTTTTAAACTGCAGCGGGGCTTGCAGGCGCTTAACTGGCAGAAGGCAAAAACAGGTGCTGAGCTCGTTTTTCTCCATAAGGGGGATACGCTGACTGTGACAAATCAGCAGGGAGCCGTTATTCGGCAATATCAACTCGATGATAAACCTGTGACCCATACTGCGGCTGCAACCTCTTCGCACTCTTCGTATGCTCCTGTTTATGCCACAGGAGCCGCCGCCGGAAGTGCAGTCGCAGTTTCTGCTGCTGAAAACAGCGGCAATAAAAAAATCAGGTATGACATGAAAACCTATGGCTATACCCAGGGAGGCGGCCTGCCGTTTTCTGCTGTCATGGGTGATTTTCTCATGATTGATTCCCAGATGTATCTTGCCGCTATCAGGGAACATGAAGTGGCTGTGTACAAAGTGCAAGACAATAAGATGGAGCTCATGGCAAGCAGCAAAAGTCCGCTTGTGAAACTCCTTTCTGTCTGCTGGTGGCAGCCGGTGCCGGGGCAGCGGTATTTAGGGGTCACGGGTTATGATAAAGATGTACAGCAGGTAAGCTCCATGATTTACAGCTTCAGTGGAGGCAGTCTGACCCTTGTTCAGAAGGAGCTTCCGTATATTTTTGGTGGAAATGACCTGAACGGTGATTCTCAGCCGGAAACCCTGCTGGCCCAGGATTTTGATCAGGATGTTTTTTTTGGCAGAAGTATCAAACAGGTACAGATTAACGGAAAGAATGTGAAGTTTTCCGCCTTTAAGGGGGCTTTACCTCCCACGTACAGGGTCACTGGTGGTACAGTTATGGATAGCGGACAGACTGCGGCGTATATTTTAGGAAACAGGCTCCATCTTACCAGTCAGGGCCGCGAGGTATACTCAAGTGGCAAGGAGATGGGTGGTAGTGTTTCCTCTGTTCGTTATGTCATTAATCCTGATGATATTAATCCGTTGTTTTCAAATGCAAAAATCGAATTGAGTCCCATCAGTGTCGATGTTGATGGTGACGGAGACCGGGAACTTCTTATCCCCAGCGCAGACCTTTCAGCATTTACGACAGTCGGCGGGGCAAACAGTATCAAAAAAACATGGGTTTCTGTATTAAAGAAAAACGCAAACGGAACCTACATGAAAGGAAAGATTGGTGGTGAATACGATCAGTACATCCAGGCCATGGGAGCGGGAAATGGTTCGCTCTATCTGTTGACCGTTAACCCGGGCGGTCTTTTTTCCGAAGCCCAGGGCGGGAGCCAGCTCCTGGTTCTGCCGTTTAAGGAGTAGAGATGTGGGGTGTTTATACGAAAATACCACCGGCTCCTGATTTGCTATGCCGCCGACCTCTCGAAGTTCGTTGTGGCTGGCCCATTTGGTCCAGCCATGCCGGGTAGATAGCTAAAAAAAAGAGATGCCGCCAAGCCGTTGGGCAGCACCCGATTTGGGTGTTGCCCTTTTTTTATATCCGGTGCCGATCTCTACAGAACCGTTCTTTGTCACGAGTCTTTAAAGATAAAAGAATTCGCATAGACGTGAAAAGACAAAAATTTATCGACTTATCCCTTGACGAGCGGGATAAATTGCTTTAATAAAAATGGTTAAAGTTGAAAAATTTGTATTTGTGCAAAATCTTGTATCACGTAGGTTTATTTTTATTTGTATTTAAAGGAGAGAAAAATGAGTGAAGTGAAATGGGGTTGGAAAAAAACCCGATCAATTTTTGCAGCTGTTGTTATTTCATCAGCAGTTGTTGGCATGGCCGCACCGGTAATGGCCGGTACCCGTACCCAGTCTGAGGCAGATCTTAAAGCCATGGTAGAGCAGTTAAAGCAGACTGTTCAGACTCTTGAGCAGAAAATGGCTGTTATGCAGGAAAACCAAACAGCAGCCGACAAGGCAATTCAGGACGTTGCCAGCCAGAAAAGCAACACCGGCCTGCTGCTGCCCGACAACACCACCATGAAGCTTTACGGGTACGCAAAACTTGATATGATGTGGACCGATTCTGATGGCGGAGGCAAGTTTGCTTATACACCAAGTGCAGTGTATCTTGATAAAGAAGAAGACGCTCATCCTGACAATGCATTTTTGATGCATGCCCGCCAGACCCGTCTTGGTTTTGCCACTTCTACTGAGACTCCCTACGGTAAATTCAATACCAAAATCGAAGGTGATTTCTACGGTTCCGGTGGTAATGAAGTAGTCAGTAATTCCTGGGGATTTCGTCTTCGTCGCGCTTATGGTGAGTTGGGTAATTTCCTGATTGGTCAGGAATGGTCAACTTTTGTAGATCTTGCCGCGTACCCTGAGACCATTGATTTTGGCGGGGCTGCAGGCAGTCTCTTCATCCGTCAGGCAATGATCCGCTACTCACAGCCTTTCGAAGGTGGGTCATTCCAGTTTGCTATTGAAAATCCTGAGGCAACTTTTACTGATCAAACTTTTGGAAGCAGTAATGAAACACTTCCTGATGTTATAGCCCGTGTAAATATTGATCCTGGTTTTGGCCATTACTCTGTTGTTGGTATGCTGCGGCAGCTGAGCTATGATAATGGTGTAACTGATGATGATCAGCTGGGGTATGCCATCAGCCTGAATGCAATCGTTCCGACCTATGGCAAGGACAACTTCCATTTTGAGGCCAACTACGGTACAGCACTTGGACGGTACATGACTGCTACTTTTGAGGACGCTTTTGTTAATCCGGTCACCGGTGATATCGAGACCAACGATCAATGGGGCGGACTTGTCAGCTACCAGCATTTCTGGACCGACAATCTTCGTTCTACCCTGGTTTATTCTCTGGCAGAGCGCGACAATGATCTTCAGTATGTTACCAATACCGCAGAGAAACGTTATCAGTCAGTCCATGCCAACCTGATGTGGAGCCCTGTTCCTCGTGTTGATGTAGGTGTTGAGTACATCTGGGGTTACCGTGAGCTTGAGAATGGCGATGATGGTGACATGAATCGTGTACAGGCAGGTTTCCAGTTTAATTTCTAAGAAATCAACTGTTATACTTTGTCGTTTACGGCAGGCCCGTTCGGGTCTGCCGTTTTTTTTGCTGTTTTTTTTTGTTTTTTCTGATACGCCCTGGTTTGACTCCTGGATTTCACTTGCCCGCTGGATAGATAGCTGTGGGGTGGACAAGGCTTTGTGGTGGTCATGCCGTAGTTTATGAGTAAACATGGGGGGCTGCAGAACAAGGGGAGATGTAAACCCATGATACCGGCAAAGGAGTATTTGCAGGTATCATGAGTGAGTGGGAAGTTGAGGTTGTGCGCAGAAGTTACTGAAGGTTCACAAGCTCTTCTGACGCAGCTGTGAATTCATTCTTTTCTGCCAGCCAACAGGCCGGCCATGCTGGTTAGATAATCGGTTTCATCGCACTCATGTAGGAGCGCAGCTCTTCACCAATTATTTCAACGCCGGTGTAACGGATTGATTCGTTGGTTTCAATGAGTTCGATGTTGTTCACTCCGTTATCTTTATTCTCCATGCCTTTCCCGATAACCTCGGTGGTAACGGATTTCATAAAATCCTGCAACAGCGGGTAGGCCGCATGATTAAAAAGATAACAACCGTATTCCGCTGTATCTGAGATAACCACGTTCATCTCGTAGAGCTTTTTACGGGTAATAAGGTTGGCAATGAGCGGTACTTCATGCAGAGATTCATAATAGGCAGATTCCTCTTTAATACCTGCTGAAACCATGGTGTCAAAGGCCAGTTCCACGCCTGTCTTGATCATGGCGACCATCAAGATTCCCTTGTCAAAGTATTCCTGCTCACTGATTTCCACGTCTGCTGCTTCTGTTTTTTCAAAATCTGTTTCGCCGGTTTCTTTTCGCCATTGCAAAAGGTGGGTATCATCATTGGCCCAGTCAATCATCATGGTTTTGGAAAAATAACCGGACATAATGTCGTCCATGTGCTTGTGAAAAAGTGGTTCAAGAACTTGTTTCATGGCTAGAGACAGCTCATTGGCCTTGATTTTTGCCGGATTGGACAGCCTGTCCATCATGTTGGTAATGCCACCGTGTTTGAGTGCTTCGGTGATGGTTTCCCAGCCATACTGAATGAGTTTGACTGCATAGCCAGCGTCCATGCCTTCTTCAATCATTTTTTCAAAGCAGAGCAGGGAGCCGGTCTGGAGCATACCGCAGAGAATAGTCTGCTCGCCCATGAGATCAGATTTCACTTCAGCAACAAAAGAGGATTCAAGGCAGCCCGCCCGGTCACCGCCAGTGCCGGCGGCATAGGCCTTGGCAACGTCCCAGCCAATACCCTGGGGATCGTTCTCCCGATGCACGGCCAGCAGGGTGGGGACGCCGAAACTACGTTTGTACTCTTCGCGTACTTCGGTTCCTGGAGATTTGGGCGCGACCATGACAACCGTAATGTCATCACGAACCTGCATACCTTCTTCAACAATGTTGAAACCATGGGAATAGGAGAGGCATGAGCTTTTCTTCATAAAGGGCATAACTGCCTTGATAACATTGGAATGCTGTTTATCCGGCGTGAGGTTAATGACCAGGTCGGCATCGGGCAGCATCTCTTCATAGGTGCCAACCTTGAAGCCGTTTTCCGTGGCATTCTTCCAGGATTGACGCTGATCGGAGATGGCCCCGTCGCGCAGTGTGTAGGAAACGTCCAGACCACTGTCGCGCAGGTTGAGTCCCTGGTTGAGTCCCTGGGCGCCGCAGCCGACAATGACTATTTTTTTCCCTTTCAACGCTTCGACACCGTTAAATTCTGAGGCGTTCATAAAGCGGCAGCGGCCAAGCTCGGCAAGCTGCAGCCGAAGAGGCAGACTGTTAAAATAATTACTCATGGAAGATCTCCTTGGGTTAAGGGACAGGTTTATATGAAAGTCCTACTGTTTCCTGAACAATCGTGTTGCAGCTACGAACTTTCATCGTTTGTTGTGGCTGGCCGATTTGCTCCAGCCTTGCTGGTTAGATTATGACAAAAGCATAAAAGCAGAAATTCAAGTGTACCAGCCACCTGAAAGCTCTGCAAGGCTGGTGTGCAATGTTGTACACAATTTCAAAGTGATACTATTATACCTCGCTTTTTTGTTGCGTAAAGTGATTTATTTGCCATATTGTATTGCATATACTGCAACAATATTTTGGTGTACCATGGATATACAGGAACTTCTTTTTTTCACGCATCTTGCTGACAACCTACATTTTGGCCGGGCAAGCCGGATCTGTAATATCACTCCATCTGCCCTGACCCGGACCATCCAGCGTATTGAGGAAGAGGTTGGCGAGCCATTGTTTATCCGTGATAATCGCTCCGTCGCCCTGACTCCTGCAGGGGATATTTTTCGGGATTATGCTAGGGATGTGT
>JALXCX010000242.1 GCA_026990725.1 Desulfobulbaceae bacterium | reverse complement strand
GGAGTACCTCTTGTTCGGCAATAATCTTTGTTGCCGCATAATGGCAGAGCGGCTTTTGGGCATAGGGTGTTGTTTCGTCTGCCCCTTCCAGATTCTGCCCGTCAAAAACCACAGAAGGTGTTGAAGTGTAGACAAGGTGCCGTACATCCTGTTTTTTACAGGCTGCAATGACATTCACAGTCCCCTGGACATTTGTTGAAAAGTAGGCGCTCAACGGGCCCCAGATTCCGGCCTTGGCCGCTACATGAAAAACGGTGTCGCAGCCGGAAACCGCTTGCTTAACAGCTTGCAAATCACAAATATCCCCCTGAAGACATTTTGCCCCTGCGGCCTGAGCTTTAGGGTAATGATGTCTGCCAAAAACAACAACCTCAACACCCTGCCTGCACAACGCCCGGGTCAAGGCAAGGCCGATAAAGCCGCCGCCCCCTGTAACCAGCACTCTATTCATGGAACCTCCATGAGACGATCTATCAAAGGCCTTTAGAGCAATTATCTGTTACACAGTTTCTGGCGGCCCATATGCCTAGTTTTTCTCGGAAAATTTTTGCATTATGGCGAATATCCACAGGAAAAGCAGGATGAATCATAAACGTCGTGATCCTTTTTGTTAATTCGTTTCCCATTGCCAACCCTCGTAATTCCGCAAAAAGCTGTTTTTCATCGGCAATCTTTTCTGTCAGTTCAACAATGAGGATCGGACGCTGATTACCGGCTTCGCCCACACCAACGAGGGCTGACCGAAAAACCAGCGGGTGCTCATTAAAGATTGCTTCACAGCAAATCGTGTACAGCACTCCTTCAGCCGTAAGGACTCTATGGGCCTTGCGGCCGCAAAACCAGAGCCTGTTCTGCCGGTCAAGATAGCCCATGTCTCCCATCCGGTGACGAATGGACCTGCCATCGGCAATCTTGGCATGCCGGGTTTCCTCTTCATTATGATCGTAGGCCCGGGTCACCACAGGGCCTTTGGCGACAATTTCACCAATTTCTCCGGTCGGCAAAATATCCACGTCTGCCCAGCTGTGAATCTCTCCGTCTTCGGGCTTGATGATATCAACCTCCATCCCGGGAAGAGCCAAACCAACACAGGTTCCCCGGCCTTCGCGGCTCTGCTGCCAGGTCTTTTCAAGAATCTCTGTGCCGATAATTGAGGTCAGGGGCAGGGATTCTGTTGCACCATAAGGGGTGTGAATTTCACCTCCCGGAGGCATGATCTGTTGCACCTTGTTAATTAACGTACCCGATACCGGGGCTCCGGCCATGAGAATTTTTCGAACCGGCAGAGAGATCTCGTGGGCAAGGCAGTAGGTACTTACTACATTCCAAATTGCGGGCGAACCAAAAGAATATGTCACCTTCCAGTCAATAAGAGATCGTACAAACCTTTCCGGATCAACCCGGGCAGGTTTTGTCGGATCCATATCAGGAATAACAGCCGTGGCCCCAAGAGCAGTTGCAAAGAGGGCAAAGAGAGGAAAGCCCGGCTGATCGACATCACCCCTGCCTATTTTATAATAATCCCGAATCAAACCGAGCTGGCTGAAAAACGTGCCATGACTGTACTGCACACCCTTGGGCGGCCCCGTGGAACCTGTGGTAAAAATAATTGCGGCAAGTTCATCTTCCCGGGTCTGCACAGGAGTAAACTCCGTACCGGCGCCTCTACTTGCTTTCTCCAAAGGAATACCAAGCACTCCCAGGGAAGCCCCAACACAAATTCGCGTCCTTACCGTGACAAATGGTTTTGCAAATACCCTGGCAAAGAGCTGCACCTGCGGTATGGCGATCAAAACTTCGGGCTGTACAGAACCGATGCAGCGCAGCAGGTTTTTATAGCCCATGCCCGGATCTATAAGGATAACCACAGCACCCAGCTTGAACAGGGCAAAGGTCAGACAGATAAATTCCATGGAAGGGCGCACCATGAGCATCACCCGATCTCCGCGCTGTACTCCGTTGCTCTGCAGACCATTGGCAAAGCGGTTACTGTTCTTTTGAATTTCCCCGAAACTCCACTGCCGGTATTTTCCTTTTTTCCCTGTGACCAATGCGACCTGCTCTGCCTGAGCAGTGGCAACATCATGCAGGGCCTGGGCGATATTCCAGTCAGCCATAACAGGAGTCCAGAAACGAAGTTAACTCGCCCATGATCGCAGTAAAGGCATCTTCCAGAACATAATGGCCGGCATGAGGGTAGTAATTTGTTATTGCTTTGGGAAATCTCTCTTGCCACTCCTTATAAAAAGAGTAATTAAAACAAAAATCCTGCCCACCCCAGCAAATAAGCATGGGTTTATCTGTTAATCCTTTCAAGGATTTCTCAACTTTTCTCAGCGTCTGCCAGGAATGATGGGTTGGATGCAGCGGGATATCCTGCACAAATCGGTGGACAGCAATCCGGTTTTTCCAGGAATCGTACGGAGAAAGAAACCCCTTGGCAACTTCAGGTTCCATTTTCTTAGAAACAGCCATGAAAGTCGCCGGCCAGGCGAAGCCATTACATCCCCGGACAAGCACCCCACCAAACAGAGGCCAGCGGCAGACGGCAATCCGCAAGGGAATACGACTTGAGCGAAAAGCGGCCGTATTGAGCACCACAAGGCCGGCGACCTGTTCTGGATGCTGCCCTGCCCAGCCCATACCGATGGCTCCACCCCAGTCGTGAACGACCAGCACACATTGTTTAATCTGGAGATGATCAAGCAATGCCTCCAGATTGGCAATATGATTCTCCAAATGGTAAGGATACTGCTGAGGTTTGTCTGAAAAACCACAGCCAAGATGATCCGGAACAATACACCGATACCCGGACTGCAGCCCGCTCACCACGTTCCGATACAGATACGACCAGGAAGGGTTGCCGTGAACCATGACCACCACGGGGCCACAGCCCTCGTCCAGATACGACATGGTATGTCCACCGGCAACCTGGAAAGACTTTGGCGTAAAACAATACTGACCAAGACCTGCCATCACCAGTCGATACCGAGCATCAAGGAATTTATTCCCGAGCCAATACCAAGAATTGCACCGCGCTGCCCGGGTTTAAGCCGGCCCTTTTCAATGCCCATGGCCAGGGTGATAGGCGCTGAAACCGACCCAACATTTCCCAGGACCGGCAATGTCTCAAAATTTCGCTCCGGGTCAAGCGCCAGGGTGGAAAAAAGAAGCTGCGCATGGGCCCGTCCGACCTGATGGCAGAAGAAACAGGCAATTGATTCCGGATCCCAGCCCGATTCTTCGAGAAATCCCTGCCAGCACATCTGTGCGGTGGCAATGCCTTCGGTCAGCAAGAGCTCTGAATCCGTGGACATTAAGGTACCCTGTTCGGCATTCTGTCCGCCCTGGCATAGATTATTGTGCACAGTATTTGCCCTGCAGACACCGACACGCAGTTTATGTCCCGTATCTTTGAGTTTCTTCTGTCCCATGACAAGAGCCACGGCGCCTGAACCTATGGTCAGGGATGCAAAGGCGGTTTTAATACTTTTTCTGGTCAGAGTGGTCTCTGCTTTCAACTGACTGATAGTTGACTGCACCAGATCCTCTGCTGTTTCTCCTGCCACAATAAGGCCGTATCGCACCTGACCGAGTTCAATCATACTGGCCAGCACAATCATGCCATTTAAAAATCCCAGGCAGGCATTGGAAATATCAAAAATCTGGCAATGGGAGCCAAGACCGAGACTGCGATGGACAAACGAGGCCGTTGACGGCTCCATCATGTCCCGGCTCACAGAGGTAAAAACCATAAAATCAATTTCAGCAGGATCAACTCCTGATGCAAGCAACGCCTTCCGACCCGCAAGTATTGCCCCTTCGCTCGGCTTGCTCCCCGGCTTCCAGAAACGGCGACTCCGAATGCCGCTCATAAGCTCCAGACGCCCTTCGGGCAACTTCAGACGCTCATAAACCGGGGCAAGCTGCTGTTCAATATCATCAGAAGTGACCACATCAGGTGGTAACTCATAGCCAAAATTATGGAGACAGACACGGGAAAACTTCAAGGTATTCGCTGGGTGTTAATTGTTTATGAGTAACTATTCAGGTATCAGCACAATGCTGGCATAACCTGTGGTCTGTAACTGTTCAGATGTGCTCCATCGTGCGGTAAGCAGGCCAACGAACTATAGCCCGTCTATGTGAGGCGGCCTGATCGCCGCACGATGGGGTGCAGCTGAGCAGTTACGTTTACGAAAGCGTTGTCACAGGGCAAAAAGCACAACACACGACTGGCATTATTCCGGCACGCAAAACCGGCCCGCCCACGACAAAAGTAATGCTGCCAGGGCAAGGTCGTCAAGAACTCCAACTACCGGAATCCGTTCCGGAATGATATCCCAGGGAGACAGAATGTATAATAACCCGCCACCCAGAACAACTTTGACATACAGCGGTGTCTCTTTTGCCCTAAAGACCGCAATGGCATGTTTAATCATCTGGATCAGTCGGGAAACAACATGCATTTCTTCTCCAGCCATCAGTTCACCGCCTTCTGCACAATGTCAGCATCAAAATAATTAAAGGCCATGCCCGCATCGACCACCAGTGACTGGCCGTTAATACCGGATGATCTCTCGGAGAGCAGAAAAGCCGCCACATTGGCCGCCTCACTCGTTTTCAGTGCTTTTTTGCGTGGAATTGCTTTTTCTGCAAACAGATACGAATCTATATAACCGGGAATTCCGGCAGAGGCAGAAGTTTTCAGCAGGCTCGGGCAAACCGCGTTAAAGCGCACACGGGAAAAACCGGAAAACGATTTTGCCAGAAAACAGAGCGATGAATCAAGGGCTGCCTTGACCGGGGCCATGTACCCGTAATTTTCTGCAGCCATACGTGTGGTTGATATGGAAATGGTCACCACGGAGCCGTCTTTATCAAGCAGATTTTTAAAATGACGGGCAATGGCAACAAGTGAATAACAGGAGATATTGACAGCCTGGAGAAAATCCTTTTTTAGTATCTCGTGAAAAGGCTTCAACCCCTCAGAATAGTTGGCAAAGGCAATGGAATGGACAATTCCGGCAATCGGCCCACCGACCTTGCCGGCTATTTCATCACGCACCCGGATGATATTTTCTTCCTCTTCCACATCACAACAAAACACCGGGCTTTCGGGAAACAGCCTGCGGGCGGCTTTTGCCCGTTCTTCATTGCGCACGACGTGAATCACCTCTGCACCTGCCTCAACCAGTACCCGGCCTATGGCGCAGGCCAGAGATTTTTTATTGGCAAGGCCAAAGATAATAATTTTCTTCTTTTTTAAATTAAGAAAGCCCATAATTGCCCTGATAATTCAGGCCTTGAGCGCACAGGCAAATTCGACCTGCACAGCGACCTTACCGCGTACCCGTACACTCCCCTTGAGGAACCAGGCCGATCCAAGCTGCTCCTTCAATGCAGCCCGGATGGTTATTGTATCGCCCGGACGAACTTCCCGTTTAAACTTTGCCCCAAGAATCCGGGTCAAGACCGGAACTCCGACCCGTTTCTCGCCCTCTTTAAGCAATTCACCGATAATCAACGCTCCGCCCTGAAAAACCGCCTCACAGAGCAAAACTCCCGGCATCAGAGGATATTCGGGATAATGTCCGGAAAATAAAGGCAAATCCGGTGAAAGTGTTTTTTCCGCACAGATTTCCTTGCAGGTGAGTTCAATCACCCGGTCCAACCAGAGAAAAGGGTCTCTATGTGGAATTCTTTTTGTGATAAAATCCTGTTCTTCCATAAGCGCCTACAGCCCACCGGTCACTTCAAGGAGTGAACCATTTATATATGCAGCATTTTTTCCTGCCAGAAAAAGTACCGCGTCTGCCACCTCTTGGGGAGTACCGAAACGTTTTACCGGTACCATTTTCTTATACTCCTTATACTGGCTTTCGGTCAAATCCTGAAGAAAATCTGTTGAAATAAAACCAGGCGAAACACAATTCACTGTAATTTTACGCTTGGCAACTTCCTTTGACAGGGATTTCATAAGCCCGACCTGACCGGCTTTGGATGCGGCATAATTTGCCTGTCCTGCAAAACCGAGATTACCCATGGGGGATGTCATAAAAATAATGCGGCCGTATTTCTGTTTCATCATCAGCTGCACGGCAAACTTGGCCATGTTGTAGCCACCGGTCAGATTGACATCAATAACCCGCTGCCAGTCATCGGCTTTCATCATGGCCAGGACTGCGTCACGGCGGATTCCGGCATTGTTTATTAAAATATCAATGGTGTCATGCTGTTGCTCTACCTGACTATAAAAGTCTTCAACAGCCGCGTAATCACTGACATCCAGTTTATGCAATGACAACCTCTTTGCATCAGCTCCACAGGAGGCTTTCAATTCTGCAGCAGCAGTGTCATTGCCTCCGTACACCCCAATAACCAGTGCGCCTTGGGCAAGAAAAGATTCGGCAACGGCCCGGCCAATGCCCCGGGTCGCCCCGGAGATTATTGCTTTCTGCCCTGTAAAATCACTGTTCATACTTATCTCTATTGGACCAAACCGTCTTCAATTTTTTTGGCAACTAACTTCTTACGTACGCATCCACATCATTGGCCACTATAACACCATAATTAATCGCCCCGAGCCAGCCGCTCATGATGATACCCACAGAACCCACATGGAATAACCCGCCAACTTCCTTAAAGATAGTCCGGGAAATATCCAGCCCTTCAAACTTGGTGCCAAACGAGGTGCCTTGGGTGTGCAGTGTATAGCGATTAAACGTCTTGGGCGTTGCCGACTCGATGGTATCCACCTTGTCACGAATCCCGGGAATATATCGCTCAAGATCCTTAAAACAGCGCTCAACCATATCCTCTTTTGCCTGCCGGTACGCCTCCGGGTCAAGGGCAGCCCAGTCAGCAAAATTACCATTCATGGAAGCGACCACCGTATAATCCGGCTTTTCTGGACGGGTCTTTGGGTAATAGACCGAAAACGTACGGCTCCTGGTGTCCATGCGACGCATTTCCTCGGAAGAAAACTCCTTTGCCGTCGAGGTGAAGAGCAAATCACCCACATCATCAAAAGACTCGCCCTTACGGATGCCGAAATAGACCTGACAGGAAGAATTATTGACAACCACTTTATCAAAACGGGAAAGAAAATCACCACTGAACGCCTCACGTCCGGCAAGATTATCAATGGTGTTGGTAATTCCTGAATTAGAGACAACTGCCGGAGCTATTATCTCCTGACTGCCAACCATGACCCCCCGCGTCCTGCCGTTTTCGACAAGAACCCGGTCCACCTTTGCTCCGGTACAGATGGTTACTCCGTTTTTCTGCAGGTCATCGGCCATCATGCCGATTAAACGGTCTGTCCCGCCCTCAAACGTGAACACACCCCGATTCATAAAATTTGAAAACACGATCCCGTACGTTATGGCCGGTTCGTCAAGGGTGGATCCGTTTGCGTAGGTGATAGGTTCCATGAGCAGACGATGAACATCACTTCGGCCGGGAAAGAATTTTTCAAATAACTCCCAGGTGGTCATTCCCTGGTCATCATAAAAATTCATTGCCCGAACTGTATTGAAAAAATCGTCCACCGTTGTCCGGTCAAGCTTAAACTGCTCATGAAGAATACGGCTGAAATCGTCCTTGGAAAAAGTCGTGGACAGCGAAAACTGGGGATTATCAAAAACGATGTTCTTGAGCTGAACAATGGCGTTCCTGATTTCCTTTGACCAATACTTCCTGCAGGTTTTGACCATACCATAGGGAAAACCATGCAGGGAGACATCAAAAGTATGGCCGCCTCTTTTAAACCAGGTAGCCAGTCCGCCCAGCTGGATATGATGTTCAAGGAGCAGGACGGCATGACCGGCCCGGGCCAGCCTGTTTGCACATGTCAAACCGCCAAGACCTGAGCCTATCACAATAACATCGTACTTCCGTTTTACTTTTTCAAGGGGAGTAAACGCCATAACTCTTCACATAAATTCTATAAACGGGATGACCTGGCTCATCCCAACAGATGCTGATTAACAATAGTCACCCCGCTGAGCATGGAGCCGACAATGCCCAGGTAGCCCTGATCGGTTCCGGCAATAAAAAGATTTGCCCAGGGGGTTGTGCCGCTCTTTATCTTGACCGGGCTGCCGTACACAGCGCCCTCAAGTTTTGCAGTAAAGCGTTCAATGGTCATCGGGGTGAAGCTATCCTGATATACAACGTCCTGACGGTAATTCCCAATGATTTTGCTCACGGCCTCAGCAGATTGTTGACCGCAGATCTCTTTCAGATGGCGGTACTCTTCTGAACCCGCCCTCCGCCAGAGGGAAAAATTTGCGGCATTGGTCACCCGAATCTGAACAGGTTGTTCCGTCTCTACTGATAATCCCTGAAAATTCTCCGGAAAGCAAACCACCCCCCATGAGGGGTCAATGGGAGCCTCCGGACGTTGATAGGACAGGGTGTTTTTCAAATTATAAAAAAGAATAGTCTGCCGCGTTCGTTCCTGCTGGAGATTGGCCCGGGGAACCATACTGATGGTCTCCATAAAACTCATCCTGCCGATATATTCTTTCTCATTAATATTCCAGCCACTTAAACGCGCAGTACCCGGGATGCCCACAGTCGACAGCACGGCATCAGCAGTTATCTCGTCCCCGCTCTGCAGTCTTATGCCATAAGCCCTGTCATCATGACAAAGAATCTTTGCAACCGGCGCTTTAAAGCGCAGTTCGCCCTCAAATCTTTTATACTGCTCTGTCAACATGGCCAGAAGATCCCTGATTGTTCCTTCCGGCCGGAAAAAACCTTCAAGAAAAAGCGCTCTAAACATAATGGCAAACTGACCAAGGTCCATGTCACGCTCTTCAGCATTGCCATACACCATAAGCGGCAGAAGGAGCATATCGATTAAAAGAGGATCAGCAAGCCTGTCCTTGAGAAACTGGCGGGTTGAGCGCCAGGCAACATCGGCAAACGGATCATAGCCTTCTATCTCTTCTACAAGGGCCAGGAAACGGTCAATGGCCGAAGGAAAAACGGTTGAAATTTCTTCACAGAGCACTTCCAGAGAATTGGAAAATCTGAGGGATGCATCCGGAAAAATTATTTCTGAACCGAACTGCTCGTGGGTAATAAATTTTTTCCGGGACAGTTTGAGCTGTCGAAAAAGCCGATTTAACGGCGCATGCTTTGCCACTCTCGGGGCAAAGTTTGTCATGGCATGCAGCCCGGTCTCAAGCAAATACCCCTGACGATGGTAATAAGAATTCAGACCACCGGGAATATGATGCTGCTCGACAATAAGTGTTTTCTGCCCGAAACGGGCAAAGCGAATTCCGGCAGCCAATCCGGAAAGACCGGCACCAATAACGATGAGTTGATAATCAGCCATCTATTCAGGCCGGTGGAAGGTACCGGAAAGGAAAGTGGAACGATAAGGAAAAACCCCTGTTCCGGTTTGAAACGGCTGAAGGCCGCTAAATTTTGCAGGTAAAAAAAAGAATGTTACCACAAAGGATTATTTTCTCCGCCTTCATGCCCATCGTGGTGACAACAATGAAAGCTTAACTTTAATACACGCGCCTGCGCTTTTAAGCCTCTTTCAATTTCGGCTCAAGATAGTTGACACAACTGTTCAGGGTTGCAAGCTCGGGATATTCTTCTTCCGGTATCTGCAGCTGATAACGCTTGCGAAGTTCCATGACGATATCAAGAAAATCCATGGAGTCCAGATCGAGCTGATCCCGAAGTGGTTTATCGGCATCAAGATCATCAAATTCTGCGTCTTCGTCTATATCTTCAATAATTTCAAGGATAACACCCTTGATTTCATCACGGGTCATGCCTGTTCCTCTATATAAAAAACCAACAAATAATGTAACTGTTCAGTTACAGGCCATAGATTATGCCAACATTGTGCTGATACCTGAATAGTTACCAAATAATTAACTTTATTTTTGCAGAAACAGACGACAATATCATATTATTATTTATTCTGCCACAAATCTCTTGACAATTACCACCGAATTAATGCCCACCATGCCAAATGAATTGTTCAAAATGGTCTCAACGCCGCCATCCATTTGCTCGGGAGATTCTACAACAAGGCCGGGCAGAGCGCAGTCAGGATCAAGATTTTCAAGATTGATGGTCGGATGCACTTTATTATCTGTTAATGCCGGTAAATTTGCCGCCAGCTCAAGAACACCGGCGGCTCCCATGGCATGGCCTATAATCGACTTGGTATTGTTGATCCGGGTATCGGGGCAGTCCGCAAACATTTCCCGGATGGCCCGACATTCCTCCACGTCACCCTGTTTTGTTCCGGTGGCATGCGTATTAATGATGCTGATATCAGCAGGCTGCAACCCGGCACGATCCAAGGCCATCTGCATGCATTCTGCCTGACGGGGTCCATACGGAAGGACAAAATCCCTTGCATCGGAGTTCATGGCATACCCCGCAATTTCCCCATAGATCTTTGCTCCCCGGGCAAGAGCCTTATCAAGCCGCTCAAGGGTAAAAACACAGCCTCCCTCGGAAATAACAATACCGTTACGATCCATATCAAACGGTCGGCTGGCCCGGGTCGGATCAGGATGCTCGGCAAGAGCCCCCTGAGACCGAAAACTTGCAAAAATACCAAAGGAACCCGTACATTCTGAAATACCGCCGCAGAGGGCAAAATCCACCTCATCCAGACGCAACATCTGACTGCCCTGGATAAGCGCGGCATTCCCTGCCGCGCAGGCCGCCCCAACCGAGTAATGCGGACCCGTAATACCCTGATTCATGGTGATCTCGCCGGCAGGATTATTCAGTACCGTCCGCGGGTTATGGTGATGCGTCCAGTAGTCTACATTATAATCAAACTGGCTTATATTGTAGACTTCATTTTCAGTCTCCACTGTTCCATGTTCAGTCAGGCCAATGTACACACCTGTACGCGCACGATCATATTCAGTAAAATCAACTCCGGCATCGGCAAGTGCCTCACCTGCGCAGTAAACCCCAATACAACCGGCCCGGGTACCGCGTTTATTCTCTTTTTTCTTCCGGTATCTGGTTTCAGCAAAATCACATAAACCTGCCGGGGCTGCATCCATGTATCGCAAGTCAATCGATGAAATCCCACTTTTTCCGGCCAGCACGGTTTTCCTGAAATCCTCCAGGGAATTCGACCCGCCAGGGGCCGTGAGGCCTACACCTGTAATAACTATACGGTTTTTCTCCGACAATAAACTCATTGATCAGCTCCGGTAAGGGTTGAAACAATCCCGGGAACGGCCTTGATGGCCTCAGGCAGTTTATCTGCCATCGGGCCTCCTGCCTGGGCCATATCCGGGCGCCCGCCCCCCTTGCCTCCCACAATGGCCGCCACCTCTTTCACCAGCTGGCCCGCCTTTATTTTCGACGTTAAGTCTTTACTGACAAGCGCAAGAAGGGCCGCTTTCCCGCCAAACTCTCCTCCAAGAACAGCAATACCGCTCTGCATCTTATCACGAACTTTATCACCGACTTCGCGCAATGTCTTTGGCGAGTCCAAGGGAATCTGGCCGCAGAGAACCTGCATGCCTGCCACGTCAACAGCTCCGGCAAATAATTCGTCAAGACCGGACAGGGCCTGCGACGCATTAAGTTCGGCAATCTGTTTTTCAAGCTCTTTTTGCTGTTTGAGAAGTAGCGCCACCTTGTCAACGGAATCATCAAAGGAACCGGAAAAAAGCTGCGCCAGCTGATCAGCCTTTGCGGCAAGATTCTGAACCCAGAGAAGAGCCGCGTTGCCGGTTACTGCCTCAATCCGCCTCACTCCGGCAGCAACACCTGTTTCTGAAATGATTTTAAAAAATCCAATGTCACCAGTTGCTCCCGCATGGGTTCCCCCGCAAAGCTCTTTAGAAAATCCTTCTACAGAAACCACCCGCACTTCATCACCATATTTTTCACCAAAAAGTGCCGTCGCGCCATCAGCAATGGCTTCATCCTTGGAGAGCACGACCGTCTTTACCTGGGTATTTCTACGGATTTCATCATTAACCAGTTGTTCAATGGCCAAAATTTCCTGATCTGTTACCGGAGAAAAATGGGTAAAATCAAATCGAAGACGCTCCGGACGTACCCGGGATCCGGCCTGTTTGATATGATCCCCGAGAATCTTTTTCATGGCCGCCTGGAGAAGATGCGTTGCCGTATGATTAATGGCCGTCGCACCCCTGCTGTCGTCCACAGTCATTGACACTTCCTGTCCGACAACAAGTTTTCCTGAACGTACAAATCCGTCATGGAGGACAAATCCTTCGGCTACAGACCGGGTCGATTGAACAGCGAAAGATCCTCCCGGCCAACTGATTATACCCGAATCCCCTACCTGACCACCTGCTTCTGCGTAAAATGGTGTGGATGGGCAAAAAAGCTGAACCATCTCTTCGGGAGTCGCCTCTTCAACCAGCTCACCCCGGGCATTGATAATCCCCTCGACAACCGAAGCACCCTGGCAGCCATCATAGCCGGTAAAAACAGAGCGCTTCCCCTGTTCAAGCAAGGCGACTACGCCCTGAGGAAGTTCTGAGAACTGTTCTGTTTTACTCTGCCTGCGCGACAGCTCACGGGCGCTCTCCATGGCATCGGCAAAACCTTTCTGGTCAAAACCAATCCCTTTTTCAAGTGCTATATCGCGGACAATATCCACGGGAAAACCGTAGGTATCATACAGTCTGAAAATAAAATCGCCGGAAATCCCGCTCTGCTGAGCTTTCTCCTGCAACCGGGCTATCTCTTCTTCCAGCATGACCAAACCATGATCCAGGGTCTCACCAAACCGGCTTTCCTCGTTGTTCACAATCTTTTCCAGCAGACTGGCAGCTTCAATCAGATGGGGATACGCCTCTCCCATGCAGGCGGTCACAGCGGTGCAGGTAGATGCAAAAAAAGCCCCGCGCAGCCCAAGGGTTCTGCCGTAACGAATTGCCCGGCGCATAATCCGCCGCAGGACATAACCACGCCCTTCATTGGAGGGCAAAACACCGTCAGCCACCAGAAAAGTAGTGGCCCTGGCATGATCGGCAATAACCCGCATGGCCACATCAACGGCTCTATCTGAGCCGTATTTTTTACCGGATTGTTCTTCAACCCGGGCAATGATGGGCTTGAAAAGATCAGAGTCAAAATTGTTGAACTTTCCCTGCAGCACCGCGGCCACCCGCTCCAGCCCCATACCGGTATCTATGGAGGGTTTAGGGAGCGGAGTCGTTCCATTTTCATCCTTGTAAAACTGCATGAAAACAAGGTTCCACAATTCCAGATAACGGTCACAGTCACAGCCAACAGCACAGTCAGGACGATCACAGCCGACTTCAGGGCCAAGATCGATATGGATTTCGGAACAGGGACCACATGGACCGGTGTCCCCCATTGACCAGAAATTTTCTGAAGCCCCAAGGCGAACTATTCTTCCTTTGGGCAGGTCTTTTACCTCTTCCCACAGCGCGAAGGCTTCGTCATCGTCTTCATACACAGAAACCCAAAGCTGCGCAGGATCAATGGCCAGCTCTCTTGTTAAAAAATTCCAGGCAAAGGCTATGGCATCCTTTTTAAAATAATCACCAAAAGAAAAATTCCCGAGCATCTCAAAAAACGTATGATGACGGGCTGTGTAACCGACATTTTCAAGATCGTTATGCTTGCCTCCTGCCCGTACACATCGCTGGGAGGTAACAGCCCGATTATAATCCCGCTGTTCCTCGCCCATGAAAACACGTTTAAACTGATTCATCCCCGCATTGGCAAAAAGCAACGTCGGGTCATCATGGGGGACCAGGGACGAAGAGTCGACAATGGTATGCCCCTTGTCAGCAAAATACTGTAAAAATCTTGAGCGAATTTCGTTGCCTTTCATAAATTATAACTAGTTAATCAGAGATAATCAGGAATGTATGAGAAAAGTATTCCTGAGAAAAAATTATTTCAGATACGGTAGCATGGCTTTAAACTCTTCTGTCCCGGCCCTTTGCAGAAGTTCGTAAATTATCATTTCCGCCGGGGCAAGCACAGTACCCAGTTCACGCAAACGTTGTTTCCCGTATTGATCATTGGCCGCGGTCCGTGCGGAAATACCATCGGCCACAACCCGTACATTATAGCCAGCCAGCAATGCCCCCACGGCAGTCTGATAGATACAGATATGACTTTCCACACCACAAAGCAAAATGGTATCCACCAACGAAGGAAGCTTAGCAAACTCTTCCCGCACAGCAGGATTTGCCAGCCCGTTAAATTCAGTCTTGTCTGGACAAGGAACAGCAGTCAGCAGCCCGGCAAGTCCTGGAACCAGCGGCCCAAGACCTTTTTTGTACTGGGTATTGGCAAGGACCGGTATGGCAAGCGTTTTTGCTAAATGAATCATCAGGATGATGTTCTGCTCGACCACCTCCGCACCATGAATCTGCGGCATGAGTCGTTCCTGGGGATCGACAATGTACAGACAACACTGTTCCGGACGTAAAAAACTGGGTTTATTTATCATAGCAAATCTCTCTTCTACAGAAACAGGATACCGGCTATTTAGTGGTCATGGAGGCTTTTTGCAACAGAAAAACCCGGATGATGCCTGGAGAAAAGCACCAACAATACCTTTTATCCAAAAAAAACGGCGTTTCTGTTCAAAAACAGAAACGCCGTATACGGTACAACTCTTTTCGGTAAATGGCTACCGAAGTAAAAAATTTACCGTCTTACAACACCAGGTACCCGAATATCATCAACAAGATGCTGGATATGCTCAGGCGGAGCCGGAGTAATACCGGAGATCACATAAGCCACAACAAAGTTGACCAGCGCACCTACCGCGCCAAAGGCTTCCGGAGCAATGCCCAGGAACCAGTTGGCCGGAGTATTGGCGGCCATAGCTGTACCGGGGATAAAAAACCAACCCTTGAACCAGAAAATGTAGACAAGGGTTATACCCAGACCAGAAAGCATACCAAGAACAGCACCGACATTATTTATCCGTTTGACAAAGATACCCATCATCAGAGCCGGAAAAATAGAGGATGCCGCCAGGCCAAAGGCCAGAGCAACAACCTGGGCCGCAAATCCCGGAGGATGCATACCAAAATACCCTGCCACGCAGATGGCACCGGTCATGGCGATACGACCAGCCATCAACTCTGCCTTATCAGACATATTCGGCATGAGAATACCTTTCAGCAGATCATGGGATATTGAAGAGGAAATTGCCAGAAGCAGCCCGGCAGCTGTTGAAAGAGCTGCGGCAATACCACCAGCAGCAACCAGGGCGATTACCCAGTTAGGCAGCTTGGCGATTTCCGGGTTGGCAAGAACCATGATATCACGGTCAACCTTGACCATTTCATTTTTCTCTTTATCACCAACATATTGAATGCGGCCGTCGCCGTTTTTGTCTTCAAACTTAAGCAACCCGGTTTTTTCCCAGTTTTTAAACCACTCGGGACGCTCGTCATATTTCAGCCACTGTCCTGCATTGACACCACTTGTGGGATGAATGGTCTCCATCAGATTCAAACGGGCCATGGCGCCAACGGCCGGAGCCGTTGTGTACAGAATAGCAATGAAGACAAGCGACCAGCCAACAGATGAACGGGCATCTTTAACCTTGGGTACAGTAAAGAAACGGGTAATAACATGGGGCAGCCCTGCGGTTCCGATCATCAGGGACAGGGTATACAGAAAAATATTCAGCGTATTCCCTTTCTGCAGTGTGTACTCATGAAAGCCCAGATCCACCAGGGTTTTATCCAGTTTATCCAGCAGGAACATGTTGTTCGGGTCACCGCCCATATGTGCGCCAAGCCCAAGTTGTGGCATCGGTGTACCCGTAAGATGAAGAGAAATAAACACAGCCGGTACGGTATAGGCAAAAATCAGTACACAGTACTGGGCTATCTGAGTGTAGGTTACGCCCTTCATCCCGCCAAGAACCGCATATATGAAGACGATAACCATCCCTACAACCAGACCTGTACTAAAGTCCATCTCAAGGAAACGAGAAAAGGCAACGCCAATACCCTTCATCTGACCGATAACATAAGTCAGGGAAGCAGTAATCAGGCAGATGACCGCAACCACACGTGCAATATTGGAATAAAACCGGTCACCGATAAATTCGGGGACCGTAAATTTACCGTATTTACGCAGATAAGGTGCCAGCAGCATGGCCAGCAGACAGTAACCGCCTGTCCAACCCATCAGGAATACAGAGGCATCGTAGCCCTTGAAGGCAATGAGACCGGCCATGGAGATAAAAGATGCCGCAGACATCCAGTCTGCACCGGTGGCCATACCGTTCAGTATGGGATGCACACCCTTGCCGGCCACATAAAACTCACCGGTGGTAGCGGCCCGAGCCTTTATGGCAATAAAAATATACAGGGCAAAAGTCGCCCCAACTACAAGATATGTCATTAATTGTAAACTCATCAGTTTCCCTCCCTAGTCTTCCTGGACGCCGAATTTTTCATCAAGCTTATTCATACGCCAGGCGTAGAAAAAGATGAGCACAACAAAGGTATAAATAGAACCCTGTTGAGCAAACCAGAATCCCAGCGGATACCCGCCCAGAATTCGAATACTGTTCAATGCCGGGGCAAACAATATGCCACACCCATACGAAACGATAAACCAGACGACAAGACACCCGGAAACAAGCCGGATATTCGCCTTCCAGTACTCACCACTGGACTCACTACTCATATTCTATCCTCCTCTAAAAAAATTATGGAACACCTTGATTGTCTCGCCTGCCAAACAAGGTTTTTCAACAAACAAAAAAAGCTGAATGGATATTCAGCTGGGCAATTTTATACTTTTTCACAGGTTTTCTGTCAAGAAAATAGGTTGAAAAGTCGCTCACAGGGGACAACAGCAACGAAAAGAAGAGATTATGTACAGGATTCTGGAAAACAATTATCTCTGCCCGGAACAAATATCCCCCGGATAAAGAACTTTCGCCCGAGGTTTCTACGACATTAACCCTCTTATTCGTCCGGCAAGATAGAGTTCCTTCAGGGTATGAATCCCGCCATGTTTAAATTTTTTAATTAAGTATAAAAACAGATAGGCCGTCTGCAGGGCGTCTTCCAGGGCATCATGCGGTTTAAACCTGGGCAGATTAAATTCTTCCGTCAAGACATCCAGGCTATACGATTGTGACTGATCACAACTCCCATAAAAATCAATGCACCTGGCTTCCTCATAGCCACGGGCAAGACGCATGGTGTCGATGCTTGGATTGGAAATCATGCCTCCAAGGCTTTTATGGGCAGCTTTCCCCAAAAAATGCATATCAATCCCCACAAAATGGCCGACCAGCAGGGCATCTCCACAAAAGTCGACAAACTCCGGCAACACTTCATCCATCGGAGGGGCCACCTTTAACTCTTCCGGAGTTATGCGGTGTACCAGTGTGGCCTGATTCGGATCAATATTTTTAGGTTGGATATATTGATGAAATGTCTGGCTGAGCTCTACCTGGAGGTTGACCACGCGCACAGCACCAATGGAGATAATCTCATCTTTTCGCTTATTGAGCCCGGTGAGTTCGGTATCGCAGACAACAAACGTATACTCATTCAGGGGTTTGCCCTGATTGAAATCGGCAAATAATTCCCTGTTTTTGACGAGAGCCGGATGGGGCTTACGCAGCCAGGGGAAAAAATCTGAAAAATCTACCATCTCAACCCACCGGGAACATTGTTTTCAGCTTACTGTGCATACGCTCAATGACCTCAAATGAATCTCTGAGCATACGTTTTTCCAAATCTGAAAGACTGGAAGGGTCGATATAGTTATCCGGCATTGTCCCCTCTTCAATCTGGTTGAGTTGATGGATAAGTCGAAGCTGCATCTGCATTTCATAGGCCTCAACGGACGTCGCCCATAACTCTTCCCCAATAACCTTCTCCTTGGCCAGCACATGCAACCGCGAGAGCGTATTGGTTTCCTTAATGCCTTCTTTTAAGGCAAGTACCCTTGCAAAATTCACAAAAGGCGTCAACCCCTGTCTTTTAATATCGAGTTTATTGACATGCTCACCACCTTTTTCAACGATAAAATTCTTGAAAAAAGAAAGCGGCGCCCGCCCGGCCATGCACTCACGGGCAAGATGAAGGAGGTAGATTTCCTGTCTTTTGGTGATACTGTTTAAATGCTCCCGTAACTCGCCGGCCAGGCTTGCTTTGCCAAATCCGGATCGGAAATCGAAAAAAATTGTCGCATGCAGCAACTCCTGGGGATCAGGGCCCGAGACCCATTTTTCAAAATACTCCTTCCAGACGCTAACAGGCTGACACCACTTGGGATTCACAGCCATAATCTCACCCGGACAGAGCGGATAACCGCAATTCACCAGGTGATCAATAGCTTTCCGGGCAAACGATGTGAAATAATCCTCTGCTGCCTGACGTTCCTGGTCATTTTGAGGATCAACATAGATGATGGCATTATCCTGATCGGTTTTAAATGTCTGCTCGCGCCGCCCTTCAGAGCCCATAAGCAACCAGCAATAATCTACCGGGGGTTTGCCCATTTCTTCCTCAAGCAGTGTTAAAAGCCGCTCAAGAATGTGATCGTTTAAGATTGATATCATGCGGGCAATATTTCCGGCCTTGGCGCCCTCTTTAATCAGATTGCGAATCATGTCGGGTATCTTCTGGGACAGAGGATACAAGCCTCGAATTTCCTTCTGCTTGCCAATTTCCTTAAACAGTGAGTAAGGCGAATTACCCTGTAGCAGCATAATATCGTGCGAGGTGACAACGCCGATGATTTTTCCGCGCCGTTCCACGCCAAGATGGTGAATACCCGTGGACATCATTTTCAGCAGCGCATCAAAACAGACAGACTGCGATAACACCGTCCCAACCGGAGATGACATTATTTCAGAAACCGGATCGTTATAATCACGCCCTTTCGCCAGTACCTTGTTGCGCAGATCACGATCAGTAACAATTCCGATGACATCCTCTGGATTATCGGGGGAATGAACGAGAAGGGAACCAATCCGGCACTCGGCCATTATTTTTGCTGC
>JALXCX010000241.1 GCA_026990725.1 Desulfobulbaceae bacterium | reverse complement strand
TTCTGGCACAGCCACGAAGCTCTACCCCGGCCCCCATCAAGGCACTGGCTGCAGCGGGTAAAAATGAATCGGCAATATCCTTATGAACCAGCAGCCCCTCCAGAGCATTGCAGACACCGGGCCGCTGCGTCTTCCCGTTCATGGCTATGTTGACGCCCATGGAAACATCTGCCCCGCTGTCGACATAGACATGACAGACGCCCTTATAATGTTTCAGCACAGGAATATGCGACGTCTCTGTTACAAAACGAATCAACCCCTCACCTCCCCTGGGGATAATGACATCAATAAACTCTTCCTGGGAAAGCATCGCATTCACGCCATACCGGTCTGTTACGGGAACAACCTGCACAACCTCAGCGGGCACATCATGGGTAGCTAGAACTTTCTGCAACAGTTTTGCCAAAGCAAGATTAGAATGAATCGCCTCTGATCCGCCCCGTAAAAATACGCCATTGCCCGCCTTTAAGCACAAGGCCGCCGCATCAATAGTCACATTGGGCCTGGATTCATAAATCATACCAACAACCCCAAGAGGTACCCGCATTCGCCCAACAGAAATACCACTGGGCCTACGCTTCATGTCGCTGATTTCTCCAACAGGATCAGGAAGCGCTGCAATTTCATGAAGCCCCTGGACCATGGATGCAACAACTGCGTCATTTAATTCAAGACGATCCAGCATAGCATTTGAGAGTCCTTTTTCACGGCCTGCAGCAAGATCTTTCTCATTTTCGGTCCGGATAAATTCTTTTTCACTTTCAAGAACAGCGGCCGTATCCAGTAAAATCGCATTTTTCACAGCCGTTGGCAGAGCCGCAAGTTTGCGGGAAGCGCTGCGCCCTTTTTCCGCCATGTCCGTGATGATTCTTTCGATTTCCTGATTATCCATGCATCTCTCCCAGATTCCTGCCCCAGCCAGACCAGGCTCACTGGACAATTTGTTATTAATCTTAAGGCAGCCTTTAGCTTACTGACTTGTCCATTTACGCAAAGATAGATTATTGTTCGACAGTTGCTCTCTTTTCAAGCACGACCAGATTATCGCGATGAATAACTTCGTCACTGTCGCAAAAGCCCAAAACTTTTTTGATTTCGTTACTCTTTCTCCCACGTATCTTTTCAATATCTGTTGAAGAATAATTTGTCAACCCGGCAGCAACAATCACACCGTCAGGGCAGCGACAGTGCACCGGCGCCCCCACCTTAAAACTTCCTTCCACCTGCATGATACCCGAAGGCAAAAGGCTCCTGCCCTGGTCTTTAATGGCACGGCAGGCCCCGGCATCAAGATCCAGTACCCCCGAAGGACGCAGGACATAGCCGATCCAATGTTTTCTTTCCTTGATTCTTTCGCTGTTAGGAAGAAAAAATGTTCCAACAAGAGCACCGGAGAATAATTCCTGCAAAATCTCTTTCTTTCTGCCTGGACCAATAAAGGAGCTGCTTCCGCAGGCGGCAACCATTTTGGCGGCCCGAATCTTAGACTGCATGCCCCCGGTTCCCAAAAGACTGCCAGTGCTTCCCGCAAGATCTTCTATATTTTTGTCAATATGCGATACTGTGTAGATGGGTTTTGCTGAAACGTCGTCAGCCGGATTGGCCGTACATAATCCTTCCA
>JALXCX010000240.1 GCA_026990725.1 Desulfobulbaceae bacterium | reverse complement strand
GTCAACAAGGGCGAGCAGGATCAGTCTTCTCTGGTAACAAAAATTAAATCCACGGTCCCTGATGCTGTTTTCTGGACAGCCTATTACTCTGACGGGGCTTTATTGATCAAGCAGCTTCGCCAGGCAGGTTTTCACAAACTGATTGCTGTTGGTGATGGTTCCAACTCGCCAAAACTTCTTGAGATTGCCGGCAGGGCCGCCGAAGGCGTGTTCTGTTTCTCAAACCCCACAGCCGAGTATCTGCCAGCGGCCAAAGAGTATACGGCAAGTTATAAGGCAGCCTACAAGCAGGCTCCTGATGCCTATGGCCCTTTGGCCTATGACGGTATGAAACTGATGGCCGATGCCATTACCCGTGCCGGTTCAACCGACAAGGCTGCCATTGTCAAGGCGCTGAAAGCAACCAAAGACTTTAACGGTATTACAGGGGCTGTGAGCTTCACAGATAAAAACACCCTGGCCAAGAGTAACTTTGTTGTTCTTGTTGCCAAAGGCGGTAAATGGTCCTTGCTCAAGTAGAGATACTCTTGCAGGAACAGTGAACAGCAAAACAGGAGCAGCCCCGGTGCTGCTCCTGTTTTGCTTTCCGGCATCTATGTCGTGGTACAAGAGAGCCGGATATTTTTTAAACCGCAACTGGTACACGCAATGTCACATCTTGACATTATCTTACAGCAACTTGCCAACGGGGTGATTCTCGGGTCGTTTTACGCACTCGTTGCCTTGGGGTACACCATGGTCTACGGGATCATCAAACTGCTGAATTTTGCCCATGGTGATCTCTACATGGTGGGCGGTTTTGTCGGTTTTCTGATCCTCTCTGCCCTAAGCGGTCTTCTGGGGGAAAGCTGGACAGCCATAACCTGCTCCATGGTACTCAGTATGCTTGCGGTTGGTTTGCTGGGCGTGATTATCCAGCGGGTGGCCTATCAACCCATGCTCAATGCGCCACGGCTTTCCATTCTTATTACAGCGCTTGCCGTGTCCATGATTCTGTCAAACGGGGTCATGGCCGTGACCGATGGCGAATATCTTGCCTTTAATACCGACCTTGGTTATGCCGGCCTTGATTTCGGCAATGTGTTTATCTCCTATACGCAGTTGGTACTGGTGGTTTCAGCCTGTGCCCTGATGATCATCCTGACGCTTTTTGTTCATAAAACCCTGTATGGAAAGGCCATGCGGGCTATTGCCATAGACCAGGATGCTTGCCGTCTGATGGGGATCAACGTCAACCGCATCATTGCCCTGACCTTTTTTATCGGCTCCTCTCTTGCCGGGGCTGCAGGCGTTATGGCCGGAGTGTATTATGGCTCGCTTCATTTTTCCATGGGTTTTGTCATTGGGCTTAAAGCCTTTACAGCTGCAGTTATCGGCGGAATCGGTTCAATCCCGGGGGCAATGCTCGGCGGACTGGTTCTGGGCATACTTGAGGCCTTTGGCACTCAGATTCCCTTTGTCGGGTCAGAGTGGAAGGATGTGTTTTCCTTTGGGTTGCTGATCCTGCTGCTCATCGTCAAGCCCACTGGAATGCTGGGTAAAACAGAGATAGAGAGGATGTGAGATGGGCAACTCTGTAACTCCAGGAATAACCGGCTGGGCAGACTGGCTCAAGCCCCAGCGCAAC
>JALXCX010000239.1 GCA_026990725.1 Desulfobulbaceae bacterium | reverse complement strand
CGCCTGATGCTGCCGGCGACCATCGGCCTTTCTGCCACCCAGATCAATATTTTTGTTAATACCAACTTTGCCTCCAGCTGCATGGAGGGCTCGGTATCCTGGCTCAACTATGCCTTCCGCATGGTGCAGTTACCCATTGGTGTTTTTGGTGTAGCGCTCTCCATTGCCGCCATGCCGGTGCTGGCAAAACAAGCCGCCAAAAAGGATTTCTCCGGGCTGAGGCAGACCTTTTCCTCTTCCCTGGTCATGGTCTTCAGCCTGGCCATTCCGGCAACGGTTGGTCTTATCCTGCTCGCACAACCAATTATCCGGCTTATTTTCGAACACGGGGCTTTTGACCCTGCTGATACGAGGCACACGGCCCAGGCCCTGACCTGCTACGCCTTTGGTCTGTTTGCCTATTCTGCCGTCAAGATTATGGTTCCGGTTTTTTATGCCTTAGATGATACAAAATATCCGGTTATAGGTTCTTTTCTGGCAGTGGCAGCAAATATCATCATGATCAACCTGACCATTGACGTGTTTTCATTTCGGGCCATAGCCCTGTCCACCTCCTGCGCCATGACCATGAACTTTCTTTTTCTGGGCATTGTCCTGTACCGCAAACTCACTGGTTTTTCCCTGCTGTACCTGGGCCGGGGGGTAATAAAGATAATTTTGGCAAGCCTGGTCATGGCCGCCGGACTCTCCTGGTTAAAAACTCTCTTAAGACCAATGCTTTCCGGAAATATTCTTTGGCAATTAATAGGGGTCGTTCTGGTTATAGGGGCATCTGCCCTGCTCTATATTTTTGTTCTCCACCTGCTCCGTTTACCGGAATTCAGGTTTATCACCAACAAAATCAAAAACCGATTTCTAACATAACAAATCCCCCCTCAACTTCCCCTTCACTCTGTTGCCTCAAGCTGCAATGCCCGTTGCAGGTATTGGTCTGCCAATTCCTGATTGCCCTGTTTTTTCATTGCGTCTGCCAGTTCTTTCAGGCCGTACGCAAGCTCTGAAGAATCCCGGCCATAGAGATTTTCCTCCAGATGCAGGGCCTGCCGCAATTCGTGTTCCGCCTTATCCGGCATATTTTGCAGACGATAATTTTCAGCAAGACCATAGCGGCAGTCGATGGGAATATACTCCTCAATCTCATGCCCCATATTCATACATTCCGTATAAAATTTTTCCGCCTCGTGGTATTTTTTGAGAGCTCGCAACAGGGTGGCCAACTCATAGAGGGCATTGCCGTACTCATTTCCGGCAGCACCTTTTTTCTCCCTGATGAGCCTAACCGCTTCTGTGAGCAAGGCCTCGGCCTTATCAGGAAGGGCCGACTCCATATACATCCTGGCAAGCAGATAAAAAATATCTTCTGAAGGGGTCGCATCAGGAGGGCTCTGCCGATAAAGAATGACGATTTGTTGATAGTATTCAATTTTTTCGTCATTATTGACGGCAAGATCGGCCAGACTGTACAGTGTTCGACTGCGATTGTACGCGCTGTCCTCTGCCTGCTGTTGCAGAGATTCCAGCGTTGTGTAAATACGTCGCGCTTCATCTTTGCGGTGCTGATGCAATCGAATTGCGGCGAGCAGTTGCCATTCCGTCATCCGATGGAGGTCGTCGGCACCGTACAGTTCCC
>JALXCX010000238.1 GCA_026990725.1 Desulfobulbaceae bacterium | reverse complement strand
TCCACCAGGCCGTTGCGACAGCAAGGTCGTATTGATCAGGAATCTGGTAGCCGGCATGGAAAGAAGCTGAACAGGGTCCAAAGTACTCTTCCACAAGTTTACTAAGTTCGGTCGGCTGCAGACCCTGATTTTCCTCATCCCCGACATAAACATGGCACCTATGACCCCGGTCAATGAGATTTTGAATATGTGAAAAAATGGTCCTGTGCCCACCGGATCCTTTGAGGGGAAATGGTACCAGCCAGGCTATACGATTGTTCATGGGAGCGTCTCGTGAAGTTTCAACGTTCTGATTGTTTTGCTTTGGTTTTCATCATTCAGGCGATCTTCACTGTTCCTTTTGATAAGGATATGTTAAAGTATGGAGATGCCTGAATATATTACCCCAATAAATAATATACTTATTTTTAATAAAATAGCAACAGGATCCGCCGTCAATGGAGAATCTCAAGATAAGTGTTGTGATTCCTCTATATAATCATGAAAATTATATAGAGAAAGCCATTCGGTCAGTTCTTGATCAACAGATTGACAGGATAGAGATTATTATTATAGATGATGGTTCTCTGGATCATTCCCCGGATATTGTTTCCGCTATCCAGGATAGACGTATCCGGTTCTATTCCCAGGAGAATAAGGGCGCTCATGATGCGATAAATAGAGGAATTCGACTCGCAGAAGGTAAGTACATAGCTATTCTTAACTCTGATGATCTCTATTATCCAGATAGGTTGGCAATATGCTTGGATTACCTGGAAAATGAAAAAAGTGTTGATGCGCTTTGTACAAAGGTTGAGGCGATTGATGCGTCGGGAAATCATCTCTATTATTTCCAAACCATACCTTCTTGTGCCAATAATGATTTGAAGTCTCATCCCGATCAACTCATTGCCTTGGATCTGCTGGGCGTTAATGTTACGACGACGACATCGAATCTTGTCTGTCGAAAGGAGGTATTTGACCAAGTTGGAATGTTTCGGAGTTTCAGATACTGTCATGATTTAGACTGGTTGCTTCGGTGTGTAACTCAAAAACATGTTCGTGTTTTTCCGGAACCGTTGCTGAAATATAGGTTCCATAGTGCTAATACAATCATGGAAAATTCAGCTATGGTATGTTTTGAGGTGGGACTTGTATTGACGGATTTTTTCGTCGCCCATCGAGAGGGATATTTCCCGCAATCTTTTCTTCATTCTTGTGGCATGATCCATATATTTCAGTCTCTACAATTTACGGGTATTGACAGGATGCTCTTTGTTTTGGAAAACACTGTCCGGAATAGAGATGAATGGTTTGAAGTTATGACGAAACTGCTCGCTGAACCAGAACATCCATTTCGGATTGCATGTCTTGAACATATCAATTCCTGCTTGTCGGCTGATGAGGAGCGAACTTCTTTGCAGCGTGAAAACATGCTGTTACATGAGGAAGTAGAGTCTGTTAAGGAAACAAATGAATTGTTGCAACGTTCTATTTCTTACCGAATTGGCCGTCTTATGACCTGGCCTGCCAGATGTTTTTTTCAATGTTTCAGGAAAAATTCTTTATGAATCCCCATCTCTCCCAATCCACTTCTCTGGTAGCATTGCTTCGAAGTTTCTGGTTTAACCGGGAGCTCATCTGGCAGATGGTGCGTCGAGAAGTTGTAGGTCGTTATCGGGGATCAGTGATGGGGATAGTATGGTCATTTTTTAATCCTCTCTTTATGCTGGCCGTCTATACTTTTGTTTTCTCGGTTGTTTTCAAGGCCCGTTGGGGAGAGAGCGTGGATGAAAGTAAAACACAATTTGCCATGATACTTTTTGTTGGCATGATTGTTCATAGTATTCTTGCAGAGGTCCTCAACCAAGCGCCATCAATTATAAAAAATAATGCCAACTACGTAAAAAAGGTGGTCTTTCCGTTGGAAGTGTTGTCGATAGTTTCTGTTGGCTCCACGCTTTTTCATGCTTTTGTCAGCCTGATTGTGTTGTTGACAGCATTTGCGGTTTTCAATGGATGTATTCACTGGACAGTGGTGCTGATCCCGCTAGTTTGGTTACCGTTGTTACTGGCAACCTTGGGGTTTGCTTGGATGCTTGCCTCGTTGGGCGTGTTTCTGCGGGATATTGGTCATCTGATTGGCATAATAACAACGGTTCTTTTGTTTCTCGCGCCAGTATTTTATTCAATCAAGAATATACCTAAGGAATATCGGTTTTGGATTATGATCAATCCTCTCACGTTTATTATTCAGCAATCAAGAGAGATTGTGATATGGGGCAGACTTCCGAGTTGGTGCGGACTCGGGATTTACTTTTTGGTTTCTATTTTAATACTGTGGTTTGGATTCTGGTGGTTTCAGAAAACTCGGAAAGGGTTTGCCGATGTCCTCTGATAATATAGCTATCTCTGTCAGAAATCTTAGCAAATGCTACGAAATCTATGATTCCCCTAGAGACCGTCTCAAGCAATTTATAGTGCCGCGCCTCCAGTCTTTTTCAAAACAAGACAAGAAATATTATCAGGAATTTTGGGCGATAAGAAACGTTTCCTTCGATGTTCAAAAGGGAGAAACGGTTGGTATTATTGGTCGCAATGGTTCTGGTAAATCTACTTTATTACAAATGATTTGCGGCACTCTTCATCCCTCTTGCGGTAAGGTTGAAACCCATGGTCGTATTGCCGCATTGCTTGAGCTTGGTACAGGTTTTAATTTTGATTTTACTGGACGAGAAAATATTTATATGAATGCGTCTATCTTAGGAGTGCCATTTAATGAAATTCATGAAAGATTTGATGATATAGCTTCTTTTGCCGATATCGGTGATTTCATTGAACAACCCGTTAAAAGCTATTCCAGCGGTATGATAGTACGCTTGGCGTTTGCCGTTCAGGCAATGATCAATCCTGATATTCTTATCGTGGACGAGGCGCTTGCTGTTGGGGATGAGAAATTTCAGCGCAAGTGTTTTGGCCGGCTTGAACAACTTAGGAACAACGGCACTTCAATTTTATTCGTTTCCCACTCTGGA
Organism: Desulfobulbaceae bacterium; assembly: GCA_026990725.1. Classification (GTDB taxonomy): domain Bacteria; phylum Desulfobacterota; class Desulfobulbia; order Desulfobulbales; family Desulfobulbaceae; genus Desulfobulbus_C. The sequence continues at coordinate 16,136 of JALXCX010000238.1, read as the reverse complement.
GAACAGATTATAGAGCTTTGCGAGCGTGTTCTTTTATTGGAACGGGGAGAACGCCTGATGTATGCCAAGCCCACGCATGTTGTCCGCGCCTACCAGAAACTGATTTATGCTCCCCGTGATAAGCAAGACCAACTAATAAAGGAATTTCGGGAACAGGAGTGTAAGAGTCTGTACGAAAATAAATCCCGGGAAGAGCAACGGCTAAACATTGATATAGACACCGGGGAAGATGATTTTGATCCTGGACTTGTACCTGAAACGACAAACATCTATCCAACTCAGGGAGCATGTATCGATAAGGTCAGGATTTTAAATGACGAGGGACGAGAGGTGAACTTGCTACGGTCCGGACATCATTATAGATTTGTCATGTCAGGCCGATTTCAGTCTAATGCCGAAAATGTTCATTTTGGGATCCATATACGTACAATTTCCGGAGTCGTAGTCACTGGCCAACGACATCCTGAGGAAGGTAGCGTGTTGGGTCCGCTGCAGGAAGGAAATAATTTCGAGATAAGCTTCAGCTTTAGAATGACTTTACTTCCAGGAGTCTATTTTGTCGGAGGAGGTGTATGGAAAGATCATGGCCAAGACTGTCTACACAGAATACTTGACATGCTGATGTTTAGGATTGTAACAACAAGCCATCAAAGCTCTTTTGGATATTATGATGCATCTTCAAATGAACCGGATCTTAAAGTGTTTTAGCGCGCTACCGAAGTCACTGCATACTTCACTGCGGTCTTATTATGATTGTACGGAAGGATGTGTGAGTTTTGAGGAGGCGACATTGCTGTATTGTCTTGCAAGGTATGTTCATACCGGGTGTATCGTTGAGGTTGGCTCATATCGGGGTCGATCAACCGTATTCCTGGGGAGAGGCTCCTTGGATGGTTCAAAAGCTCCCGTTTACGCAGTAGAGCCACACACGGATTTTGTTGGTATCCTTGGAGGTGTATTCGGACCTCAAGACCGAAGGGCGTTTTTTCAAGCCATGCTTAACTGCGGATGTTCCGAGATCGTTTCTCTCGTTAACCTCAGCAGTGAGGATTTTACTTCGAACTGGAGAAAACCGGTGGCACTTCTGTGGATAGACGGTGACCACCGTTATGAGGGTGTCAAAAGAGATTTTGAGTGCTGGAAGCAGCATCTCAACGCTGATGCGGTTATTGCGTTTGACGATGCTGATAACCCTGACTTGGGCCCTAGGCGACTTATCGAGGAATTGACGACACATGAAGGTTTTATAGAGGGCCTGACGATTGGCAAGGTCTCCGTTTTATGCAGAGAGACGGAGGACGTGAGGAATGATTCAGAATGAAACAGACTGACCTACCATTTCAGGATCAAAAAGTTTGGGACTATCTATCTTGGAATTCTTTTGTCTCAGAGAAATATAAACTATTCTACGTGTCTACTCCTAAGGTGGCCTGCACATCATTAAAATGGTGGTTTGCAGATCTTGTAGGCGCTACGGAGGCATTACGTAGCTTTCCCGAGAGTGCTGAGTCGGATCCTGATTTGGTTATTCACGATACATTTTTCAAAGTGGCACCGGATGTGACCGGCTTATCGCCAGAGATACTTATTGAGGCGATCCAATCAAGTAACTTTTTTCGTTTCGCTGTTGTTCGCAATCCTTATAAACGTATTTTTTCAGCCTGGCAGTCGAAATTGCTGTTGCGTGAGCCATTGCAGATCGAAGCCTATCTTAATTGTGATTTTTTCAATAGCCCGATTGAGAACTTGTCCGACATTGTGCAAGCCTTCGAAGATTTTCTCGAACATGTAGCTGATCATGAGTTGCCTGATTATAAGGATGTCCACTGGGCTCCCCAAGTGAGCCTCCTGCGCCCAGACCTGATTCCATATTCCGAGATAGCTCGGATAGAAGATGTTGACGATTTGGAAATCGCACTAAAAAATCACCTTGGCAAGGAGGGGCCTTCTCCATTTTCGAAATATCACGTAAATGAGAGTTTGATGCCGTTTTTGCCAGACTTTATTACGAAGCGATCGGCGGATTTGATTCAGATGGTGTACGCAGAGGATTTCGAAAATTTTAGATATAGTACTCGGGTCCCCGAGGTCAAAGAAACATTTTCCAAGACACAATTAGATGTTGCGTTGAAGGCTGTAAACTTGATCCGCGCCCGCCACCAAAGGCTAAAAGATATGAGGGGCTGGCTGACGGGAGAAATTGCCAGGCAAACTGCCGAGATTGAGCAGACCGAGCTAGTCTGGCAGGGACAAATAAAAAAACTCCAAGGAAAGCTAATTGACCGTAATGAACAGATAAACAGACTTCAGGGAGACCTGTCCGACCGTGATGAACAGATAAACAGACTTCAGGGAGACCTGTCCGGCCGTGATGAACAGATAAACCAGCTTCAGATAGAGAGCTTGACCCAAAATGAGCAGATAACCTTTCTCCAGCAGGATCTTGCCGAGAAGGTGCTAAGATTTAATGATATAGAGGTGAAATACCGGCAACTTATCAATAGTCCGACCTGGCGTATTGCAGCGCGTTTGACAACAACTGCAAGGAGAATTCCTGGGATTCCTCTTTTCATTGACAAGACAAAATTTTTTCTTTCCCACTGGAGTACATGGAAACAAAAAAAGGTTATTCGCCAAAGCGGGTTATTTGATGAGCGTTATTATATTGAAAATAACCCGGATGTAGCACGTCAAAAACTTGATCCCCTGGCCCACTTTCTTGTCCACGGCGGTTATGAAGGATGCCGTCCGAATCCAACCTTTGATCCTGCGTTTTACTGGGCCCATTATCCCGACGCTTCTCTCAGCGGGATGAATCCGCTTCTTCACTATATCATCCACGGGAGGAAGCAGGGGCGGTTAACACAGGAAGTTATGCGGCCACCCCGAGATAACCATGAAATGGAGCAACGCTATTTATCCGGCCAGACCGTTCTTTTTGTCGGTCATGATGCCTCACAGACGGGCGCTCCTAAGGTGTTGCTTGATCTGGTGCAGTGGTTTCGTGACCATACTGCTCTTGATATCCGCCTTGTTCTTATTAACGGTGGTGTCTGGCAGGATCGATTTCGAGATATTGCCGAGACTCTTATTCTCTCAGAGTTGCAGGATCTGCCGGCTGAGGAAGTCACGAAAAAGCTGTATGATTTTGCAGGATCCAAAGTTAAGTGTGTTTATTTGAATACAGTTGCCAGCGCACCATTTTTATCGTTCTGGAAGCGGGAAGATGTTCCGCTTTTTGCCCATATACATGAAATGCGTGAGAGTGTTGATCGTCTTTTCCCTAATGAAATCGGTCAGATGGCTGCAAGAGTGAAAAACTATATCGCTGTTTCTCCTCCTGTGTTGGATGGTCTCATGCAGCTGACGGATACAGAGGAGGAATCAATTATTATCGTTTACCCTTTTATAACTCCCGCTGATACCCTTCTTCCTGCTGTTGATGACAAAAAGAGTATTCGCAACACCCTTGGATTGCCGGCGGATAAATTTATTGTCATCGGCTGCGGGGTTATTTATGCCAGAAAAGGGGTAGATCTTTTTCTTGAATGCGCCAAAAAGGTCATTGAAGCCGGTGACGAGCAACCGTTGTTTGTCTGGATTGGTGGTGGTTACGGTGTGGGGGATCGGCCTGCAATGCAGCAGCTTGCAGAAAAATTCGGTATTGCAGAACAAGTTATATTTACCGGGCCGGTCGATGATCCCCGCCGGTACTTTCAGGCCGGTGATCTGTTTCTCATGACCTCACGCGAGGACCCTTTTCCCCTGGTATGCCTGGAGGCGGCAGAACGTGGAATACCGGTTATCTGTTTTGCCGATGCTGGCGGCATGCCTCTTTTTGTTGAAGAAGATGCAGGTTTTGTGGTTCCATATCTCGATACTGATTTGATGGCAGACAAAGTTATCCGGCTGCAGGGTGATAACAGGCTTCGCCAGAGGTTAGGCGGCTGCGGCCGCCGGAAGGTGTTTGAAAAGTACACTGTAGGAAATGCAGGCCTTGAGATTCTTGCATACCTGCGAAGAGAAGCAGGGATAAAACCGGCAGTCTCGGTTATTGTGCCGAATTATAATCATTTTCCCTATCTCCCGGAAAGGCTTGACAGTATTTACAACCAGAGTTTTCAGGATATCGAGGTGATATTGCTCGATGATGCCTCCACTGACAACAGTATCGATATTCTCGATAGTTATCAAAAAAAATATCCTTATATCAGTACAGTAATGTACAACGCTGTGAACAGCACCTCTGTTTTTAAACAGTGGGTAAAAGGGATCAACAGGGCAAAAGGTGATTTGGTCTGGATTGCTGAAAGTGATGACTTCTGCGCTGAGGGCTTTCTGCATCGGATGCTTCCTCAAATGGCGGATCAGGCGGTTATGCTCGGTTATTGTCAATCATATTGCCTTCATGGAGAAAAGGACGCAGCCCTGACATATGTCGATATGGGCTACTATGACAATCTAGATAGAGCCCGCTGGCAGAAGAATTATATCTGTTCAGGAACCGAAGAGATTACTCGGTTCATGGTTGTTAAAAATATCATTCCCAATGTCAGTTCAACCATTATTCGTAATATTGGTATAAAAAATATCCTGCCGGAACTAAGCAGCTATAAAATTTCCGGGGACTGGGTATTTTATCTGAGACAGATTGAAGGAGGAAAAATTTCTTATCTGGCGCAACCGCTTAATTATCACCGGGTCCACGTTGAAAGTGTTGTCAGATCCAACCGAAATAAGATCCTGTTCCAGGAATTTGAACAGGTGCATCGGATGGTGTCAAGTCGCTATACCCTGGATAGGGATATAAAAGATAAAATGATCTCCTATGTGACCGACACTGTTTATGCAACCTTTGGAAAAAATCTGGATCTTGCTCTTGAAGCCGTGTACAACTGCAAATCGGTTCAGGAATCCCAGCCTCCCGGAAATTATGAAGGAAAGAGTCCTGCTGTCTCCCTACAGACGGATTTGAAACCCATAGCTTTTTATTTGCCCCAGTTTCACGCAATACCTGAAAATGATCAATGGTGGGGGAAAGGATTTACCGAATGGACCAATACCAGGCAGGGGACTCCTCTTTTTACAAACCATTTTCAGCCCCGGATTCCCCATGAAGATATCGGGTATTATGACCTGAGAGATTGGCGGGTGATCAAAAAACAGGCGCTGCTTGCCAGGCAATACGGCATACACGGTTTTTGTTTTTACCACTACTGGTTTGGAGGGAAACGTCTTTTGGAAAAACCTGTCAACAATTTTCTTGACCATCCGGAAATTGAGTTTCCCTTCTGCCTGTGCTGGGCCAATGAAAACTGGACCAGATGCTGGGATGGCAAGGACAGTGAAATTCTTTTGGCCCAGAACCATTCTGCAGCTGATGATATCTCTTTTATTGAGGATTTATCCCGTTACTTGAAAGATTCCCGTTACATCCGTATTCAAGACAAACCCCTTGTTCTGATTTACCGTCCGGAGTTATTTCCCGAACCAGAGGCTACCTCGAATCGCTGGCGGCAATGGTGCAGGAAAAACGGGATAGGTGAAATATATTTAGCTTATATGGATGCCTTTACAAATCCTGATAATCCTCAGGATATCAACTTTGATGCCAAAATTGAATTTCCCCCTAATACCGGACTTTATTCCGAAGTACTCGTCACCCCAAAAGATATGGATGATGAATTTAATGGGTGGATCCTTTCATATCCGGCCTATGTACGCCAGCTTATCTTGAATAGAAAACGGAAAACTTCTGATTATCCCCTGTTTAGAACAGTCATGCTGGCTTGGGACAACACGGCAAGGCGGAAAATGGCGGGAACAGTATTTGCAGATTTTTCCACCCGGATTTATCGGGAATGGCTGCAGGATACCATTGCCCACACCAGGGCGGAATTAACAGATAACCAAAGGTTTTTCTTTATCAATGCCTGGAATGAATGGGCGGAAGGAACATACCTTGAACCGGATACGCGATTGGGATACGCCTGCTTGAATGTAACATTGGAAGAGCTGCAAAGAAATTCGTGACCTATTCATTCATTTCTTCGTATACTTCATACGTCATTGTTATGGTGGTCTCGTCTGCCTTTTTGTGAATATCGGTTGTAAGGTTCACTCCTCTTATTAATTTGCAGTCCTCAGGATGGTAGCTGTCGGCACTGGCAACATGACGTTTTGATGCCCTGGGGGCATGCAGCAGCTCATCATCTTTGCCTGATCCGGTAATACGATCCTCAACAATAATGACATTGCCTTCACATCGGATCCGGCGACTGAATGTCAGGGGACTGTGATTTGTTTTAAATATCATCAAGCGTTTCAGTAGGCGAATTAAACGGTGCCCGAGGAAAAAACTTGCCACCCTGAGTCCAAAATGTTTCCATGGGCGGCTGATATGCTCTTTATGAGCAACCATCACCCCTTCACACTCGGCTGTGCTTTCTCTTCCTGAAACCGTCCAGTCCAGAGACCACCAGTGCGAGGTAAACAGTTTTTTCCCGGATTTTACAATCCAGCCGAAATCACTGGCAGTTTGTCCGCCGGGCCAGACAGCGGTAAAAACGGCACCTTTTCGCATGGCAACCAAAACGTCCGGTGACTTTTCAGAGGTATTGCCCAGCAGGATATGACCAGACAGGGACATGTTATGTTGGGTCGAGAGTGGTTGAGACTGGTCCGGCGGCAGCCGATTGTTTTCATTACTTGAGAGAAGCTTCAGCGCCCGAAAGAGTGAATGACCTATATAATGGCACCAGTAGCGGTCATCAACGGAATAAAAAAAATGTTCATCAGTATTTGATAGAGCATAAAGCCTGTGGAGAACCCGGATAGCCTGGTTTGCCGATTGTTCGGATTCCAGGGCAAGGCGCGTGATTCCATATGGAACGATATAATCGGTGTTGCGCGAGTTGAGCATTCCTGTCCGGCCGACAGGTCCCAGCACAAACCATGACAGGTAGTCAAACGCGCTGTGAATAGCTGGCAGGCAACGGCTGTCACCGGTTATGTCAAACAGGTCCCATAAACAGTCCATTGTTACGGAAAGATAGCCAAGGTCAGGACCGTCATACTCGGGAAACCATCCCTCCCTGCTCTGCAGAGAAAATGTACGATCAAGGAGTGTCTGGAAATCTGTTTCAGGGACAAGTTCCGGTGCAAGTTGTCGAATAAACGCAAGCGCTGCAGTTCCGGCAACCTGTTGATTTGCGGCTTGCGGCTCGAATCGTGTGAGCAGTTGTTTTGAGGCGACGGCAAGGCCGGTTTGAATGTCAGCGCGAGCAACGGCGCCAGCGACACAGAGTTTAGCCACTGCAAGGGTCGAGAATGCCAGTGGTGGATATCCCTGTTCGTATGGATAATATTCTTCAAAGGCACCATGCCGTTGTCCTTGCTCGTTCCAGAACCGACAGGTCTGGGCAGAGAGTGCTTTCAGCTCTTTAACACAATCCCCGCCTGATCCGGCATCAGCAGCGAGATAAACAGAATATCCGGCTTGCTGGAGAATGATGGAGGGAAAATCCCGTATTTTGTAATGCCACCAGTTTCTGTCACAACTGCCGTAAAATTGAGCAGTTGGATCACGGCATATTTGGGTCAGGATTCGCGGCAGTATCGATATCCCCAAGTCATGGAAAAACCCGTTTACTTTTTTCATTGCGTTGTTCAATCGTCACTATCAGATGGATTTTTCAGTTTCCGTATGTTTATTTTATATGTGTGAAGCAGTAAAGCTCCTGCCACGGCTCCAATTAAATAGGAACCAAACATCAGCAGGGAAAAACCAACTCCCGAAACAGGATCAAGCCCGCCTGAGGAGAACAGTGCCGCCATTGCACCTTCTCTGGTTCCCAGGCCTCCGATGGATATGGGAATCAGGGCGACAAGGGTACCTACTATTGCAATAGTCGTAGCCGTAATGACCGGTAGACCCATGGCAAACGAAAGAACGGCCCAGCGTAGGATCTGTACCGTAATTGCAAGTATGGTTAACGCCAGCGCTGAAGGCCATCTGGTAAACAGAAGACTTATATCCGCCTCAGTCCTGTGCTTGATGAACTTCCTGGCAATGGGATAGATTCCAGCCAGCATCCCGACGCATAAAATGCAAAACACACTGCCATACAGGAAAATACCGGATACACTGATACGCGTTGAAAAGAGGAAGAACATGCACCCCAAGCTAACAAAACATAACCCCGCCAAATCCCACAGCCTGTCACATATTGAGGAAATGAGAGCAAGTTTACGTTTCCCTCTTGCGCTGTCGATAAGCATCACCTTTGCCATATCTCCAAGTTGTCCGGGAGTAAAGGTTCCAAATGAAAACGCCGTTGTATATGCTTTGAGCGCTTGTCGGTAAGTGCAGTGAATCTGAAAGGATCCCAAGAGGATTTTCCAGCGTAATGCCTTGACAATCATGAGAATAAAGTGCCCCATCACCACAATGAAATATAAAGGTAACGAGACCTTCCTGGCCTCTGTCATGATGGACCCCGGATTAAAGTAAAAAAAAACCGCACACACCAGAAGAACAGTAAAACCTGTCTTCAGGAAATATGGTAACCTGCGGGACGCTTTATCACGAACATCAGTCATGATTGTGAAATTTTTTTTCGTATTTATGGGTCAGATTTCGCAACCACTCTCTTTTCGGAAAAAAATAGTATGTTTTCCGGAATATTTTTTTTAATAACAACTTCGGACCAACCACGTCTTTATCAGGCGCGTCCGCAAATTTCCAGTAATCCACTGAAAGAAGTTCTTCATTGTCTACACACCGCTCAGTTACATTCATATTCCTAGGATAATAACCGACTGTAAGCAGGGCTATCGGAATGTAGTTCGGGGGGATCTTGAAAAATTTTTTTACCTCACGTTGTGGTGGCAAATGGCATATCCAGCAGGAACCTATACCTTCCTTATGCGCCAGTAGCTGGAAAAAAGCGATAGCCGAGGCAGCACTCTGTTCGCGGTCTTTCCATTCCATATTATCGGTGTGTCGGAAATAGGAGACAAGAATCGCCTGTTTTACTTTTGGTATAAATGCGGCCCCTCCTTTTTTATAAAGCCATTCAAGAATTTCAGGATTTTCTATCAGGATGAATCTCCATCCTCTACGATTACAGGCACTTGGCGCATGAGTAGACTGGCGAAGCAGGGATTCGAGTTTTGCCTTTGGTACCAGCTTATCCTGATATCGCCGTACTGTCCGGCGGGAGCGGATGGCATCTTCAAGCGGCAGATGAGGCTGCGGTTCATCTGCAAGTTTTCCGATATTGTATTTAGGCCGTGAGGAATTCTGTATTATCTTACTCATGATTTTTTTCCTGCAGCCTGTATTGTATCTCTTCCAGCAATTTACGGTTTGCTGCCTGTAGATCCGTAACCAATGCTATAAGGAATGTCTGGAAGCCCATGGTGAGAAAAATCCCGGCAAGGATCAACGATTGAATATGGCCGTCGCCATCACCAGTTGAATAAAACCAGAGGAAACGTAGACCAATCAGGAGACCGGCTCCAAACAACAGAGAACCGATTGTACAGAAAAATAGAAACGGACGATAAACAACAAAGATCCGAATGATAGTGATAATACTTTGCTTGATGTAAGAGGGAATACTTTTTACCAGCCGCGAAGGCCTTATGTCAGCATTTACCCGGATTGGAATAGAGGTTATAGCCATGTTCTTCTGTCCTGCTTGGATGATAGTTTCTAGGGTATAAGTATAATCATTAAACACCATTAGCCGCCGGGCAACATCCCGGGACATGGCCCTGAAACCGCTTGGCGCATCTGGTATATCCGTTTTACTGGCCTTCCTTACAACCCAGCTCCCCAACCTTTGCAGAATTTTCTTAACTGGTGAAAAATGTTCAATACTCTCAATGGGACGCGCACCAATAACTATATCTGCCGAACCATTGATGATCGGCTCAACAAGTGCGGGAATATCAGCTGCGTTGTATTGGTTATCAGCATCTGTGTTAACAATCACATCAGCACCGAGTTCAATGCAGTTGTTAAGCCCGGTCATGAAAGCACGTGCCAAACCCTGATTGAGGATGTGGCTGATGATATGATCAACACCATTTTCTTTTGCTACCTGAGCGGTGTTATCGGAGCTGCCGTCATCAATTATCAGCCATTCAACCTTGTCGAACCCGTTGATCTCACGCGGTAAACATGAAAGAGTGACACCCAGAGTCTCAGACTCGTTATAGCATGGAATTTGAATGATCAGTTTCATCTGGAAAGTAGTTTTATTGTTGATTTGCCACGTTACGAACTAAAAAAAGGAATAACGTATTGTGTATAAATTAATATTTCATTGATGAACATTGCGGAAATGATACCAACAAGGACTGACTTGGATAAGTTGATTACTTTGAATGTCGGATAAACAAAACTGCAGGCAAGTAACGGTATAATCGGAAACCAATATCGTCCATGATCTGCTCTCAGCATATGATATTTTTCATACCAGCTATTCAATTCAATAATGAAAATAAGTGTATAAAAAAAACAAACAAATAATGATAGATATATAAATTTATTTTCTATCAATTCTTTTTTATCTGCATTTATTTTAAGAAAATTAATCGACAAATATTTACTATTATCACAGATTAATAATGGAACTATCTGTAAAGAAAAGGTAAGAATAGATAACATTACAGCATACATTATTGGGAGCAGATAGGAGTTTTCCTTAACTGGAATGGAGAAAACAATGAAGTAACTGATAACCAATCCGGCAAATAAAGTATTAAATGGTAATTTTTTATTGTAGACTTTTTGATCAGTTTTTATATATGAAGTCATTGAAAAAAATAAAAATAAGGAAGTTGCACAATAGTATAATGTTATAAGCTGTGTGGAATTTTTAATCAACAGTACCATGCACTTCCCACCTCTTCCCGTCCATCCAAATTCGCCCAGAAATGTAGAGTATAAATTTTCGATAATAAGGGTACTCGTCAAGTATTGATGCAGATTGGTTTTTAATATCTTAGCCTTGTCAAAGTGTTCAACGACATTATGAAAAGTGGACAGAAAAACACCATAATGTATATACGAGCGAATCATCCACAGACCTGGCAAGATCATGGCAATAGTTGAAATTAATACAAAATAAATAAGTCTTTTTTGAAGATTCCTCTCGTCAATATAGAAAAAAGAAATTCCGACCAAGGGAACAAATAAAAGTAAAGATGTGGATTTTGTAACTGCTGCCAAAGACAAAAAACAAGCCATAAGTATCGAATGTTTCATATTACGAGTTATTATAAACTTAACCCAATATAAAATAGCCAAAGCGCATAGCAGACTCAGGAATTGATCATGCGTGGTTCCAGCAGCCTGGAAACCAAACATGGGAATAAGACTTATGCCAGTAACCAGGAAAAGGGATATTTTTTTATTACGAGTGACGTGGATAAATATTCGATAGAAAACAAAGAGAGCCAGTGTTCCGGACACCACTGACAACAGTCGTGTTATTCGGAAGAGAAACTCGCTATTTGATGAAAACAATCTGGCAGCAGAAAGAATGGTTGCATTGACCATATAATACAGTGGAGGATGTTGAGCGATCCAATTTAAACTATAATGGTCTTTCCATGTATCATTCAACCAGTCTGCTTTAACGCTTTCATCAAAGAGGGCCTCTCCCATCACAGGAAGTCCTTTTCCATTGGCAATATCTAAAATATACGAGTAATGTCCGGGTTCATCTTGGATATCCCACAAGGGTATAACCCAAAAAGCCAGTATAAAAGCCTTCAGTAAAAAAATACTCAGAACAAACCATAAAGTTGTCGGAATTTTTCTATCAAAACAAATCGTTGGAGGGTTTTTTTCCAAAAAGATTGATTGTATTTTTTCTATTTTCCCCATTGTCTCCGGGCCTGATCTTGCCAACTTTCCAAGATAAGACGGCTTAATTTTTATTAGTGCAGTGCCTGCCTGTAAATTTTTCTCTCTACCTTTTCTTACTGTACTCGAATTCTTCGCCTATTATTACAAATAAATGTAACGTTTCCAAACTGCATTGCAATAGTGAGGCTATATTCACTAACAGGTACTCCCTGGAGTTTAGTAAAGATTTCAAAACCCGAATCGAGCAGATTATTCGACAAGGTAAAGTAGTCCCTGACGTCATTGCGCTCGAATCCAATTTGAGAGAGCGAAAAATTTTCTTTTATCCGACCCTGTAAAACAAGCGATCACCGATTCCGGCAGACGAGCATTATCGAGATCCATTGCCCAGCCTGTAAGTTTCATAGAGGAATTCCTGGGAATGATGTGGACATCAGCTCCCATAAGTACACCGTTGATAAACTCGATATTGCAATCGCCGCCCGAAATCCCCGTTTCAGGTGAAAAGCCAATGAGTGAAGGATTAGAAACTATTTGAGAAGTTGTTCCTGTTTTCTGTTTGGTTGCTGGCGTTGGCAAGGTTGGATTTTCAATACACCAAGCAATCATGATTACCATCAGCACGATTATGTAGACAATATTACGCTGCATTGGCCATTTTTTTACCATATTTCATGCAAGGCTTTTCAATTACAAGGAAGGAAATATGGGCAACGAGGGAGACTATTGTTAGGGTGACACCGGCGCAGGCGAGAAAATTCAATAAACCATTACCGAGTACGATTCCAATTTCTGCGTACACGTTAAGCAGGAGGATGATGATGAGAGGATGCCAGAGATAAAGACTAAAACTTGATCTCCCCGTACCTGTACTGATTCGATTGGTAAGCAAAGGATTCGATGACCAGAAACATGTCGACAGAATGATCAACATGAACAGGATACTCCAGATATAAAGATCAAGCCTAACCCCTCTTGCCTTAAGCAGTATCTGAAAAATGGAAGGTACGTAAACTACCGCAAGGATAGAAACGATTGACAGGGTGAAAAGAAATGCTCCCAATAAGGAGTTTTTAAGAAAACCTGTTTTTCTCCAGATTAAAAATGCCAATACACCGGAAAGAAATGTCGGCATGTGGGTGATGATGTTCATATAGGCATACGATCCAACTTCCATACTGCTTGCAGCAGTATAAAAGGATGACGATACGAAAATGGAGATTGCCAGTGCAAGAATCCCGGAACGTAAATTACTGATTAATGCAGCAATAACAGGAAATAACAGGTAAAAGAGGACCTCCACCCCTATAGACCAGCCTGCCCAGACAATACTTTCATGCTTGCCCGGAACAAGCCCGAAAAGTAGTGAGGCATTAAGAACAAGATCGTGGTACGATGCCGGAAATTTCCCCCATTTCAACCTTGAGACAACCATCCATACCAGGAGCATGACATAGAACAACGGTGCAATCCGGAAATAGCGGCGGATACAAAAGCGGATAACCTGAGCCTGGCTGTTTAGCCTGTCGAGATACCCATAGGCCAGCACAAATCCACTTAATGCGTAGAACAACGGCACTCCATTCCCGAAATAAAGTTTGATGACATTCAAATAATCCGGAATTGCAATATCCGGCAACAGCACCATGTGGTAGATGACAATTAACATTGCCGCCAATGCTCGTAAGCCTTCTATCCCTTGAAGTCGTGGTGGGGATTTTTTTTTCATTTACTGTTTCTGCTTAAGGTTAAAGCCCCCGCCTTTAGGCGGGTAGCATTATGCTATCGGTATGGTTATTCGTATAGATGGGATACCGACAAGGGAGTCATACTACATTTAATATTGAGTATCATTTTGTTTGGTCTACCAAGTACCGTTATCAAGTCTTGACCGGTGATATTGCTCTACGTATAAGAGAACTTGTGCGTCAAACTTGTGACAGATTTGATATTCATATCTTACGTGGTGTTGTCAGTAAAGACCATGTGCATATCTTAGTTTCTGCTCCACCCAATATTTCTCCATCGGATATAATGCGCCGGCTAAAGGGTCGGGTGGCCCGAAAAGTGTTTGATGAATTTTCCTATCTCAAAAAAAGATATTGGGGTAGGCACTTTTGGGTGCGAGGTTATTTTTGTATTACATCAGGCGAACTCGCTAAGGATATGATTAAAGAGTAGCTTGCACATCATTTTGCAAAAGACCCCAACGATGGCTTCGATATTGAGTAAACCGGCACTGGCCGGTATTGCTGGACTTTCAGTCCGCGCTTTTTAACCCACCTACTTTAGTAGGTGGTTGTTTAGTATAACTGCAGTGGATACATTGGCAAGGGAAACTCTCAGAATCTGAGAAGCAGAAACATCAATATTCAACACGCTATTTATTGCTTAACTTTACCTAAAGTTTGTCTTGACAACAGCTATTCCCGGACGGCCATAATCGACCGCCGAAGAGTTGATTTTTGTATCTGGTCACAGTGTAAAATTTTTGACTGGCGACAGTATCCAAAATTCGTTAAGATATCTCCAACACTGGAGGAGATATCTTGGTTATACAAACATACCAGATACGCGGCCGGCATATTGACCGCAACGATCTTGATACTATTCGCAGGATTGTCACTGCCCACTGGACGCAGGGGCGATCTGCTATTTCCAGAATACTCTGCAAGCAGTGGAACTGGTATCAAGCCAACGGCAGATTAAAAGACCGGGCCTGCCGGGTGTTGCTGCTCAAGCTGGAGGAGAAGGGAGAAATAACCCTCCCCCCACGCATGACGACCAACTGTCGGCGTATTGATAAACCTATCCGCCGGAAGTATACATACAACGACTCGGAACTTAATGGTACGGTTTCCGAGTTTGGCTCTTTGACACTCAAGATGGTCCGCCGAACTTCTGATGAGGGATTATGGGATTTTTTTGTCGACCGTTTTCACTATCTCGGCCATTCCTCAATCGTCGGATCCTATCTGAAATATATCGCCTATCTTGACAAGCGTCCGGTTGCCTGTCTCGGTTGGGGCTCGGCAGCATGGAAAATTGCGGCCCGTGATCATTTTATTGGCTGGGATCACCCAACCAGGGAAGCAAACCTGTACAAGGTCGTCAACAACGTTCGTTTTCTGATCCTGCCCTGGATCAAAATTCGACATCTGGCCTCCAAGGTTCTGGCCCGCAATATTCGCTGCCTGCAGGAGGACTGGCAAGCATTTTACAATCAGCCGATCTCGTTATTGGAGACCTTTGTGGAAATCGCCAGATTCCGGGGCACCTGTTACAAGGCCGCCAACTGGCAGTATCTTGGCAATACTGCCGGGCGTGGTAAATACGACCGGAAAAATAAAGCAACACAACCTGTCAAGGCCCTGTACCTGTATCCCCTGTCAAAACATTTTCGGGAGGAACTTGGTGTTTGATTTTCTCCCCAAAGATGTGCAGGTCACCGAAAAAGACCTTGCCCAAACTCCTCCGGCTGTTCTGAAACTTCTTTTTGCCATGGCAGAAGAAATCACCCGGCTGAATAAACGGGTTGAAGAACTTGAAGCCAAATTGGACGAAAACTCCTCCAACTCCAACCAACCCCCTTCGAGTAACTCTCCCTACAAAGAGAACGAATCGAAAAAAAAGAAAAAGACCGGCAGAAAGAAACGGCGTGGATACCGGCAGCAGCTGCTGGACCCCACGGAGACCCGCGAAGTTCTCCCCCAAACCTGTTCCTGTGGCTGCGCCACTTTCAGGGATATACAACCCTATTACACCCATCAGCATATTGAACTCCCCGAGATCGTGATGACGGTCATCCATTTCATTTTTTACCGGGGGACATGCACAGCATGTGGAAAAGTAGGCAAAGGCTATGTGCCCGATGAATATTCCACGGGATTTGGCGCCCGTTTTTCAGCTCTTGTCGCAGAGATTGGAGGTATTGACGGCAATTCACGGGAAACAATCCAGACTTTCTGTTCCTCTGTCTTGAATATCCATATCAGCCGAGGGGCCATCCAAAAGATTATTGACCGGGCCTCCAGAGCAATCAAACCCCATTACGAAGCGATCAGTGATAAGGCCAGGAGCCAGAAAGTCAATCATCTGGATGAAACGACCTGGAAGAAAAACGGTAAATTATACTGGCTCTGGGTTATGGCCAGCAGGACCGTTGCCTTTTTTATGGTTCATACCAATCGTTCCCAGGCCGCCTTTGATGAACTGATCGGGGCCTGGGATGGCACCCTGGTCAGCGATGGAT
>JALXCX010000237.1 GCA_026990725.1 Desulfobulbaceae bacterium | reverse complement strand
ATTGCCCCCTGGCAGCAAAATAGGCGGAGATATAGATAGTATTATTATTGCCGCCAAAAGAGGGGCCGAGCTGATTGAACAGATCCTGGCCTTCAGCCGCCAGGAGGCAGACCAGTTTAAGGCACTCAAACTTCAGGATGTGATCCGGGAAGTTATTTTGTTGCTGCGGGCCTCTCTACCCTCAACAATAGAATTGAAGGTCGAGGTGGCAGACAGCGTCAGGCCGATTCTGGCAGATTCTACGCAGATGCATCAGGTACTCATGAATCTCTGTACTAATGCCAGATATGCTATAGCTGAGCAACCGGGCGTTATAAGCATAAGGCTTAGCGAACAGAGAGTGACAAAGCATGTCTCTGTTCGTGACTGCCCTGGCCTGGCTCCGGGGAACTATCTTGTTTTAACGGTGAGTGACACAGGATGCGGTATGGACGATACGACGCAGGCCAGAATCTTTGATCCTTTTTTCACCACAAAGGAAAAAGGACAGGGAAGCGGTCTTGGTCTGTCAGTTGCCCATAGCATTATCAGACACCATAAAGGGGAAATTGTTGTGAACAGCAAGGCCGGGGAGGGGACACGTTTTCGAGTCTACCTGCCCATGCTTGAGGAATCTGCCATGGGAGCAGTGGTTCGGAAATCCCCCGCGAAAGACAAGATGCCGCAGGGACGGGGAGAGAAAATTCTTCTGGTTGATGATGAAGAACTTGTCGTCAGTATGATGGAACAAATGCTGGACAGGATGGGCTACAGGGTGACGAGCTGCACCGGCAGCCTGTCCGGATTGGAGGTGTTGAACAATCAGCCAGGTTATTTTGATTTGCTTATAACCGATATGACCATGCCGGATATGACAGGGGCAGATCTGGCCCGGGAAGCCCTGGCCCTTTATCCGAAAATGCGGGTGATTATCTGTACCGGTTTCAGTGAGGCAATGGATGAATCCGTGGCCAGTTCAATAGGTATAAATTCTTTTTTGCAAAAACCTGTTTCCATGAAAAGTCTTGCTACGGTTGTGCGGGAAGTTCTTGATCAACAATGAAGAGTCTACAAATTTTATAAAAAAGCAGACGTGTTTATCTTCTGATGATCAATATGACGGCGCCGACAATGAGTGAAGCCCCAAGGTAGCCGGTCAGGCTGAGGACTTCGCCCCACCAGTACCAGGCGGCAAGGCTTGCAACGACAGGCTCCAGGGTGGCAACAAGAGATGCCCGCCCCGCCTCAATGTATTTCAGCCCGGTATAATAAAAATGATAGGCACCGTACGTAGAAAAAACGGAAAGACCAAGAAGTGAGAGCCAGGCAAGAGGAGTTTTTTCGGCAAAAGTAACCCAGGGAAGCAAAAGAAGGGCACCTGGCAGGAGTGAATAGAAAAAAAGGACTGCAGACGAGTATTTTTCCGAGAAGAATTTGCCCAGGATATAATACAGGGAGTAACAGAATCCGGAAAGAAGCCCGGCAATTATGCCTGTCCAGGCAAAAGATGAGTTGTTTGCTATCCCCTCTGTCTTACTGGCGGCGATACAGGAAATACCCAGGAGGGTCAGGGCCAGGGCTATGAGTTTGTCCCGTGTTATTTTTTCATGAAAAATACATCTTGAAAGGACGATCACCCAGGCCGGAGCCGTGTA
>JALXCX010000236.1 GCA_026990725.1 Desulfobulbaceae bacterium | reverse complement strand
TAGGTTGTTGCCACTTCAAAACTGTTTTTGATAATGCGTTGCAGGCCGCTCTGATAACTAATGGTTTTCTGACGCGTTCCATCGGCAAGTGAACCACTGACGGCTCGATCCTGATCATCATAGGCTACGGTCAGGACCCTGGTGGCGGTTTCATCAATTATACCGGTCAGGTTATGTGAATCATTGGGATCATCGTAAATATACTGCCTGCCGGTTCCGTCCGGCTTGGTCACAGATGTCAGGTTATCGCCAGCATAGGTGTATATGAAATCTCCTGCCGGAGTTGACAGAGTTGTCAGTTTGCCGGAGGTATAGGTAAAAGAGAGGGTATGGCCGAAATTGTCGCTGACACCGGTCAGTTCACCGCCGGTATACGTATAGGTTAAGCTGTTATTATTCTTGTCTGTTTTCTGGATCAATCGTTGATTGGAATCAAAGGTTTTTGTTGCGCCGTTGTACTCGGTAAGGAGGTAATTGCTCCCGACTGTTGTTATAATCCGCTGTTTCCCCGATTCATTGATCCATTGCCCCTGTCCATTATCAAAAAACTCGACATGACGCCCGTCCGGCTCCACCAGGATGATCTTCTCCGCAATGACCTGGAGATGCTCAAGGCCGCTTGTTGTCCACCCGTAACCCAAAATAGAAGAGGTTGTTGCCTGGCTGTTGTAGGAACGGGAGAAAGAAAGAGACACCCCGGAAGTCTCAATACGGTAATCGGTTGTACTCAAATATTTGTTGCCAGTGGCAAAATTGATGCCAAGGTCTGCTATGTATGGACGGGTGCCGGCAATTCCTGTCTGAACATAAAAAAAAGAGGAAACAAACAGTATGATAACAAGGGAAAGATGCCGATAGATCTGCATGTCAGAAACCTTTGGTATGTGGTTCAGGCCAGGGAAGGGTCATTTTATTTATGAACAAATGAAAACTGATGATTATTGACATGGGGGGTGACCAAGATTTTTATTCGGGTCAAGGGTGGGCG
The DNA here is from genome assembly GCA_026990725.1 of Desulfobulbaceae bacterium. Taxonomy (GTDB): domain Bacteria; phylum Desulfobacterota; class Desulfobulbia; order Desulfobulbales; family Desulfobulbaceae; genus Desulfobulbus_C. The sequence goes on along the minus strand of JALXCX010000236.1, from coordinate 648 downwards.
CTGGAGCTTCACAGACAGGATTATCGTCCAACATATCTCGCTTTATTCCATTGCAGTAAAGATAAGCAGTGTAATAGGCAGCATCCATCCAGCCGATATACGGATAATTAACTATGCACCAGCCACCTTTTTGGGCAGGATAATTATTCGCAGAAGCATCAATGTGGACCTCACCGGTATATGTGCCACCGTTCGACCCGTGATACTGCTGACAGGCATAATCCAAGGCGGCCACCGCACCTGTATAGGCCTCTCCCGAATCATAGAGAAAGGTATTGTCCGGATAATCTTCGGTGGCCCAATACAACTCGCCTTCCGGGTAAGCGAAAACCAAGGAAACGGACACCATGAACAGGGAAAAAATAATAAAGGAAAGAAACAATTTGATGGGAGATAACACGGGAACATGCATAGAAGTACTCCATATCATATGTTAAGAAATTGAGTGCAGATTAACAGGTCTCGTCATATTTCTGCAAGAAAATAATATCTACTTTTCAGGGAACAAGAAAGGAAAAACAGTGAAAAGCGTTGCAACGGAGTTTTTATGAGAGCGAGGATAGGAGTAAAAAAATAAGAAGTTTCCCTTTTCGGAACAATTGGCCCACTACTGGATCGAACTCCGTGATTCAGGGTTCACGGTAGGGG
>JALXCX010000235.1 GCA_026990725.1 Desulfobulbaceae bacterium | reverse complement strand
ATCTTTCTGAATACATTGCTGAGGAGGCCGAACAATACATTCCATTTGACATCGAAGATGTGTATCTTGATTATCAGGTCATTAAGGCTGCGGAAAACGATGATGACCGGGATGAAATAATGCTTGTCGCGGCAAAAAAAGAAGTTATTGATGACTATCTCGATATGCTTCAGGAGCAGAAACTGCTCCCTGTTCTTGTTGATATTGATGGTTTTGCCCTTGAAAATATCTGGGAGGCCACTTCAGGCAGCAACCAGAATGTAGCTCTTGTCGACATTGGCGCATCCAAAATGAATATTAATATCATCGCAGACGGTGCCTCTGTTCTTGCCAGGGACGTTGTGGTCGGCAGCGAACAACTCACTGATCAGATAGCTAACACTCTGGAAGTTGATTTTGATGAGGCAGAAAAATTAAAACTTGGTCAAATCGCTGGCGAAAAATACAAAAAAGAGCTCGAAGAGATCTTCACTCAAACCTGCACTCAATGGGTCTTGGAGATAAAAAAAGCAATCGATCTGTACATGGCGAACAACCCGGAGACCCCTCTTTCACAGCTAGTGCTGAGCGGCGGTGGGGCAAAGGTCAAAGGACTTAAAGAATACATAGCAAGGGAAACTGGCCTTAAAGTAGGCATCTTCAATCCTTTTGCCAACATGAAGCTAAACGAAAAAAAGATAGACCAGAACTACCTTCAGGCTATTGCCCCGGAAATGGCAATAGCGGCAGGTCTGGCAATTCGGCAGGCAGAATTCTAAAATGGTACATATTAACCTCCTGCCTGTCAGGCAGATAAAACAAAAGGCAGCCGCCAAAAAACAGATTTTTATTGTTTTTCTCACATTTCTTCTTTTTTTGGGCTTACTTGGGATTGTTGGTTTTTTCCAGTCCAGTAAAGCAACAGGGTTGCAGCTCAAAATAGCAGATCTGAACAGGGAAAAACAACGACATGCCGCAACATTGCAACTGATAAAAAAACTTGAAAAAGACAAAGCTGTCATTGAAACACGTATCAGCGTCATCAAACAACTTAAAAAATCATCATCCCTCACCGTGCATATTCTCGATGAGGTGGCGAAAATCTCTCCTGCAGATCGCATGTGGTTAACGTCCCTTACGCAAAACGGGAATAATTTGAATTTATCTGGGATGGCTTTGGATAACCGAACAATAGCAAAATACATGGAGGATTTAAAAAAATCTCCATATATCGCCAATATCAGTTTAGTTGACTCCTCCCTGAAGAGTTATGCAGGTAGAAACTTGAAAGCTTTTTCCCTGTCCTGTGCAGTTGACGTGCCTGACGGAGAAAAAACTGATAAAACTCAGAATAATACTAACCAGCCGAAATAGTTATGGCCTCTGCAAGCTCATCAGCGAAATTCGATACGTTTATCAGCGAAAAGTATATTCCGCTTGAACGTAAAGTAAAAATCCTTTTGGTTCTTCTGGTATTTATACTTCCGCTCGTTTTGTTTTACTTCCTCTATTACTCCCCAACGCAAAAGAGTATCACAGGATTTGAGCAACAACGAATAACGCTTGAACAAGAGGTTAAGCTTGCGCAAACCGCTGCAAAAAACTTACAGAAATACAAAGATGAAGTGGAAGAGGCAGAAAAACGATTTGCAGAAAC
>JALXCX010000234.1 GCA_026990725.1 Desulfobulbaceae bacterium | reverse complement strand
AAATAAGATTGCCAATTCGTGCTGCTGAGGAACTGAGCTGCAGGGCTGTGAGCCAGAGGGTAAAGGTAATGCTCATTTCAAAGAGGCTGATATAGACGAGAGGGAGCCAGGCCGCAGGCGGAGGCAGGTGTATCCCATGAAAAAGCAGGCCGAAAATGGTGGTGAATATCAGACCAAAGCAGAATCCGGCAAAGAGTTTTGCCACCGGATCAAGGCCATCTTTTGCGTTAAAAAGCCAGTAGCATGCCCAGATAAGAGTTGAGCCTCCAGCCAGCAGAATTCCAGAACTGCTCACATCTCCAAAACCGGTCAGTTCGCCCCGGGTGGCAATGATGACAGCTCCGAGAAAACTGACAAGTACGGCCAGTAACTGACTCCTGCTCAGTTGTTGTTGAAGGATAGGCACAGAGAACAGCGTGAGAACCAGCGGCCAGCCATAGTTGAGGCTCATGGCAATCTGCCCGGGTAAAAGAGCGTAGGCTTTAAAGAGCACCGCATAGTAGAGAAAGGGGTTGAGAAAACCCAGAATTGCCGCACGGGCAAGGGTGTTTCCTCGAAACCCTGTCAGTTCTTTCAAACCGCCCCGGGCCAGAAGAATAAGACCAAGGACGACGGTTGAAAAGAAGATGGAATAAAAGAGCAAGGTGGATGGGACAACGTATTTAAGGGCAACCTTGAAGGCTGAAGCCGCAGTGGCCCAGAAGGTGATGACCAGCGTGGTCAGGAGATAGGCTTTTGACTGGTTGCGCATGGCCGTTGTCAGGTTTTTTTATCTGAATATTTTTGGGAGAGTATATCCCGTTTACGATACAAAGAGTGTCGGACGTGGTCAATGATCCTTTTGGCAGGACATAATTTGCTTGACAGAAACCCCTTTTTTATTTGATTATCCAGTCCGGTTCGTACATCAGCTAAAGGGCACCTTGCATAATTGCTATTTTGCCCGATTTCTTCGTCGCTACGAAAATAAAAATGCTCACATATTATTAATATGCTGCGCTTGTTATTTTCTATGCTTCTTGAACTCGAACAAAATATCTAATTATTCAAGGCACCCTAAAGCGTTGGGGACGAGCGAATTATTTTAAAAATGGAGGATACAAGTGAAGACAGGTAAAATGAGCATTGTTCTGGCAAGTACCCTGGCAGGATTTTTTTTCTACGGGCAGGTACAAGCTGCAGATTTAAAAATAGGTATTATGGTGCCCACCACCGGCTCTGAGGCCACTGCGGGCAAGGATATGGAGAATTCCATTAAACTTGCTGTTGATGAAATCAACAAGGCTGGCGGTGTGCTGGGGAAGACTATTGTTACCATTACCGGCGATGACGGTTGTGACCCGCAGATGGCAACAGCCGCTGCCTCCAAACTTGTCTCCAGTGATGTGGTTGGCGTGGTTGGCGGATATTGCTCCGGCGCTACCCTGCCAACGCTTAAAATTTATGGCGATGCAGGCACCCCTTTTGTTGTGGCGGCTGCCAACTCCACAAAACTCATTGATGCAAACCCGGGCACAGCCTTTCAGATTAACTCTACAGGGTTTGATCAGGTTAATACAGCAGTCGGCCTGTTTGCGGAAAAAGGTATAAAAAAACTGGCCATCGTGCATCAGGGTGACGGCTACTCGGAAGACCTTGCCAA
>JALXCX010000233.1 GCA_026990725.1 Desulfobulbaceae bacterium | reverse complement strand
TAATCGAACGGGAAAACCATAACGATAAGATCACGGTGCTTGTGGAAGTCAATGAGTCGCTTTTCTTTGACCAGATGAAAAAGCAGCGCCAGCTGGTCGATCACATTAAGGCCCGTCTGGCCTCCGAGCTCGGCATCGGCGTTCAAGTTAAACTGGTGGAAGAAAAAACCCTGGAACGCTCGGAAGGCAAATCCAGGCGGGTGATTGATAAACGAAAGCTGTAAAGTTGCCTAAATATAGCCCGTTAAGATGACCTCGCCGGGAAAAACAGCAACATCTTCAGGGAGCCCGAAGAAGAGGGGACAAAGGTCTGCTGGTGTTGATGTTTTAGAAAAAGCAAAGGACAGCGCTGCCGCAAAATGTGCTATTATCCTTGTCTTTGTTGTTATGTCTGGTGAAGGCGTCTTCTTCTTCTTTGTGTGTTGTCATTGATTTTCAGCCCGGCGGCTTCCACGGCCTTGTTCCAGCTGCCAAATGTTCTGAAAAACTTATGGTGGTTGGGGCGTGTTTTCCTGAAATGTTTTATAGTGGGCGTTCTGCCCAGCTGTGCAGCCTTTTTCTGCAGGATTTCAATTAGTTCTTCTTTTGTGTATTTTTTTCTGTCCCATGTATGTGCGCCTCTGCTGGTGTTCACCGGAGTGACGTAACCTGTCAGGCGGAGCGCTTCCATTTTTTTCCTTTTTTCGCAGGCAAGTTTTAATGCCTTTTTATCTCCATATTTGCTGACAGAAAAGCTCGTTGCCGCCGGTGAGCCATTGGCATCATACCATGAGGCAAAGTAACTTTTGGAACTTGACGAATAGGAAACCCCCCGGATACCGGTGTTGCTTCGTGCTCCTCCACCCACCAGGTAGGGCGTGTCCGGTATGCCGTCTTTTTTCTTTGTATCTTTCATCCAGGCATAAGCACTGAGAAAAGCAAATTGTTTGCCGCCATACTTTTTGTCATTAAAAAACTTACTATAACTCTTTTTGTCGTATTTGAACCGCACCCACCAGCCGTGGGGAGCTCCATATTCCATTCTGGTAATATTTTTAATTTTTTTCATGAAGAAATGTTGACGAAATAGTCTTTGTGTTGATGTCTGCAGGTAGGAAGTCAGCTCAATTCATTCTTTCAAGGGACAAGTGATAATTTAAATTCATTGTTAACAAATTTAACCATAAATACTGAAAATTTTCAACTGAACTTTTGTTATTTAACGTTGCAGGACAGGGTAAAAGTTTGGAGGTGCCTCTACCTCTGTATGCTGCTATTGAACCGTAATGCTTCCCGGCTGTCAAGTTTTCGATTAAAAACACCTGCCTGCCGCTTAGTCGAGATTGATAGTGGAGAAGGAGCCTTGCGCAGACAGCCGAATAGAGCTGAAAATGGGTAAGTAAAAAAATGTTCCATGATGTTCAACCTTGCAAAACTTTAGGCCAAAACACGGGCAATCCTTGTCAAGCCGCGTTCCAGTATTTCCTGCGGACAGGCCACATTGATGCGTTGAAATCCCGCACCTTCCGGGCCGAAAACAGAACCGCCCTCAAGGAGTACATTGGCCTTTTCAATGAGCAGTGATGCCATTTCTTTGTCGCTATAGCCATATCCGCTTAAATCAATCCAGCCCAGATATGTGCCTTCCGGGATGGTAAACCGGGC
>JALXCX010000232.1 GCA_026990725.1 Desulfobulbaceae bacterium | reverse complement strand
GTCATACAGTAGGGCTTGGGAAAAGTTGGCAAAATATAATGTCGTTTATGTTGTCTGGTTCTTGAAAAAAAGCTCGACGTCGAGCGAATCTCTGCTTACGGGTGCTTCCGGCAGACTCTTTAAAAATCTTTTGCCATAGCCTTTGGTAAACAGACGGACATCGAGGACAGCCATGACGCCGCTGTCGCCGGTACGTCGCATAAGCCTGCCAACGCCCTGACGCAGGCCAAGGATAGCACGGGGAACCTGAAATTCAAAAAAAGGATTGCCTCCTGATGCCTTAATCCGATTAATGCGTGCCATAATAACAGGGTCACTGGGGACTTCAAATGGTAATTTGTCAATAATGACAAGACTCAGTGATTCTCCGGGGACATCGACACCTTCCCAGAAACTGGCAACCGCAAACAACACCGATTCTTTTTCACGGCTGAACCGGGAGAGCAGCTCATGGCGCGAGGCTGTTCCCTGTCGCAGCATGGGAAACGGGATTATGTCCTGCAGAGTGTGGTAGGCTGCATCCATGGCCTGAAACGAAGTGAATAAGACCAGGGCACGTCCACGTGAAATGGTGAGAAGCGTTTGTATCTGTGTATGCAGCTTTTCCCGATAGCCCGGGGCATTTGGCTCCGGAAATTCATGGTCGGGTATATAGAGCAGGCAACGGTTTTTATAGTCAAATGGAGAGGGGAATGAGCAGGTTAGGCTCTCCTCGGGAATACCCAGGCGTTTGCTGAAATAACTAAAACTCCCTCCTGTACTAAGAGTTGCCGAAGTGAAAACACAGTGACGAACACGAGAAAATAAGGTTGCCTGCAGATCCTCGGCGACATCAATTGGAGTTGCAGACAGCGTAAGATTCTTTTCCGTGCGTTCAAACCAGTGGATATAATGCTGTTCCTGTTCCTCGGCGTCGTCAAAAGATTCTGCGGTGATGGTTTCCAGTCTGCTCTGCAGATCAAGGCAGCGCTGCAGATACTGATCCCAGGGCTCATCTTTTCCTTTGAGTTTTTCGAGCTGCTCTGCCAGGGATTCGAGTGCCCCGGTCACTTGTTCCTTTGCCTGTACAAGCCCGGGAAGTTTCTCAAAAAGACCGAGCAGGGGGAATCGGCCCTTTTCAGCGGGAAATCGGGAGGCAAACTGTTCGGTCAGGCCGCCCAGTGATCTCGCATCAGAGAGAACCTGTTTTTCTTTTTTAGAGAGTCCCGATGCCTGTACACTGCGTTCAATATCTGAAATAAGATCAATGACTTGATATCTGGAGAAAGAAAACCCGAAAAAAGTTGTTGCTACATTTTCAAGATGATGGGCCTCATCAAAGATGACAGACTCATAGCGGGGCAGAACTTCGCCAAAGCCGCTGCGGCGCACGGCAAGATCAGAAAAAAGGAGATGGTGATTAACCACCAGCAGTTGGCTGGACGCAGCTTCGCGACGCAGACGGTTCAGGTAGCAGGATGTGGCATCGGGGCAATCACTGCCCAGGCAGAAATGTGAGAGGCAGCAGAGTTTTTTCCAGAGAGCAGAGCCGCTGTGCAGCCAGGGGAGTTCAGCCCTGTCGGCAAACGTGGTTTCTGTCAGCCAGGTGTTGATATCGTCAAATTCGTTATCGGCAAAGAGCTCCTGCTGCCCCCCCGAAGTGAGT
>JALXCX010000231.1 GCA_026990725.1 Desulfobulbaceae bacterium | reverse complement strand
GCATCGTCCAGCGCAAAACTTTATGAGACAAAAACTGCACCGCAAAAAAATTCACGGGGGGAAAGATCACATCACCAAAGTATTGCAATGTCTGATACCCACCGGAGACCATTCTGACTTTTACGCTAAAATCGTCTTCCAGGACAATCGATGCCTCTTCCTCTGAAACAGCTTCCGGCTCATATATGACTCTATATCCCTGCCTGATAATTCCGAAGGTTATTGCAGTATCATCATTAATTATTTCTTCGGGGATCGCAGTGTACAACTGTCTTCGTACAGCAAATATTTCTCCATCGCCTGTCGTGATTGATCCGGCCTTGCTCTGTAAAGTTTTAAGATAAGACTCAACCCGCCAGAACAAACTATCTCCTTTACTCGACTCCCTGTCTACATTGACCACAATGCTTTTGCGTCCGCTCACGCCACCAATTGTTCTATCAGCAAAATTTGTAACCAACTTTCTGATCGCATCCTGCCTGAACATTGAGTTCGCATCTGAAAACACCAGAATATCCCCTGTTGCCAGTGCAACAGCACGATTTAACGCAGAAGTTTTACCACGACGGGGAGGGGAAAAAAGCGCCACAATCCCTCTTTGTTCATATTCTTTGACAATAGCTGGCGTTGCGTCAGTAGAACCATCTGATACAATTATTATCTCGAGTTGCTCAACAGGATAATCAAGAGAGAAACAGTTCTCAATTCTAGACCGAATACACTTTTCTTCGTTATACGCAGCAACAATAAGAGTAACCCTTGGGACTACAGCCCCTTTCGTTACTCGTAAATTTCTGATAAACGACCAGATAACGAGAAGTAATGGAAAAATAAAATAATGATAGGTTATGAGAGAAAAAAGAAACCAAAAAAGTATTTTCACTATCAATAGTCCATTTTAAAAAAGTTGAGTAAACTACCGCATCTTTTTCCGAGCTTTCCTGATGGGTAGATCGGAAAAATGCTCTAATAACAATTTCCTTTTTTCCTCTTTGGGTATTTTCCCCTGATTAGGCATACCGTACCGAGGATGCCTGACCGTATTTTTGCTCACCATTTTTGCTTTGCGATAATACTCTATCCTGGAAACCAGCTTTGCAGGATTTCCCATGATCAGAGAATTGTCGCCAAAACTGTTGGCAACCACGGACCCGACCGCCACCAGGCAATTATCGCCTATTTCAACGTCAGGCAAAAAAATAGATCTTGCTCCCAGAAAACAGTTATTTCCAATCTTTATTTTACCAAAATTCCCCAGAATATCGTCACTGCCATCATTAAACAGATAAATGCCGCCATCATGGGTTTCAAAGGTGACATTTCCAGAGATCACGCAATTATCACCAATTTCTATCAAATAGGGTTCAACAGAATAATTAACTCCCCCGAAAACCCATGTATTCTTCCCTATCTTGACACCTTTATCCAGGGCGACTTTCTTATTCCAGGCATATTGATCTTTTCTCATCAAACGAGCCATTTTTAGTTCATAATAAACGCTCTTTAAAAAAGACAAATTCCCCAGTTTTGTCATGGATAAAAAGGCATACAAACCAAAAATTATCCTAGCCTTTACCATTTCCAGCATTTTCTCTCTCCTTGACCGGAATACCTGCCTAAACTTTTGTTTTAATTAACACAACATGCAGC
>JALXCX010000230.1 GCA_026990725.1 Desulfobulbaceae bacterium | reverse complement strand
GTGATATATCATTTCCCTGTCATTGATTCGACGAATTCAGAGGCTCTTCGCAGGGCTGGTAACGGCGCTTCCCAGGGCACGGTTGTCTCTGCTGATACGCAGACAGAAGGCAGGGGAAGAGGGGGGCGGACATTCATTTCTCCTCAAGGTGGTCTTTATTTTTCTGTAATTATCAGGCCGGAGATCAGCATGCAGGATCTTTCACTGGTTACCCTGGCCGCCGGAGTCGGGATTTGTCAGGGGCTGTCGGAATACACCAGCAGAATGATACAATTAAAATGGCCCAATGATCTCTTCATAGAAGGTAAAAAACTCGGTGGAATCCTCACCGAAGCCGGTCCGATGGCTGGCGGTATGGGGCCGGAATATCTGGTTATCGGTGTTGGTATAAATGTACAAACCAATCTTGATCTTTTTCCTGAGCCCTTGCGGAGCAGGGTCTTTTCATTGTACCATGCTCAAGTTGCCAGGGTCGAGTTGGTTCCTCTTTTACAGAAACTGGTCCAGGCAATGCTTGCTGCTGTCACAAGGTTTGAGTCTGACAGAGAAGGTGTACTTGCAGACTGGCAAACCCGTGATTATCTGCTGGGGAAATATCTTGAATATGAGAGCTCTGAAGGCGTCATACGGGCTACCGGCAAGGGGCTTGCCCCGGATGGCAGATATATTATCCTTGATGAGCATTTTGTGGAACATCGTGTTGTTGCAGGTGATCTTCATCCGATTCGATTTCAATCCAGATGACTGAATAATAGGACCTTACTTTATGTCTAAAAATAAGTATCGAGCCCTTGTGGTCCGGGGCGATTCTGAACAGGGATTTACACGGGCTGTTGAAGAGCTATTTCTTACCGACCTTCCACCCGGAGATGTTCTTATCAGGGTTCATTTTTCATCGTTAAATTATAAAGATGCCCTGTCTGCAACCGGTAACCGCGGGGTAACGCGGAAATATCCCCACACTCCGGGGGTGGATGCGGCCGGTGTGGTGGAAGATTCAAACGCTCATCAGTTCAACGTTGGCGAGGAAGTGATCTGTATGGGATTTGATCTTGGCATGAATACAGACGGCGGGTTTGCCGAGTTTGTTCGGGTTCCGGCTGAATGGGTGTTAAGAAAACCTGATGGTATTACCTTATATGAAACAATGCAGTTGGGAACAGCCGGTTTTACAGCAGCCCAATGTGTTGACCGTCTTCTGGAGTTGGGGGTAACGCCGGATAAAGGTCATATCCTTGTAACCGGTGCTACCGGCGGGGTGGGATCAATAGCTGTTGCTCTGCTCAGTAAAGCAGGGTTTGAGATTGCCGGGGTTACGGGGAAGGAGAGCGAACATGTCTTTTTACAACAGCTGGGCTGCACTACGATTCTTAATAGAAAACAGGCAACGGCCCGTCCCGGTGTCGCTCTGCTTAGAGAACGTTGGACTGGTGTAGTTGATACTGTTGGCGGTGAAATTCTTGCCTCAGCAATAAAAGCGACTCGTTATGATGGTGTTGTCACCTGTTGCGGCAATGCGGCATCCGGGGATTTACCCTTAACCGTGTACCCTTTTATTTTGCGGGGAGTCAGCCTTGTTGGTATCGATTCGGCAAGCTGCCCGATAGCAAGACGTGAAGCCATCTGGCAGCGACTGTCAGGACCGTGGAAGCTTGACATGCTGGAGGAAGTAAGTACATGTATTACTTTAGAACAGGTAAGTCCGATGATTGACGAAATGCTGCAGGCTCGGACCAGGGGCCGGATAGTTATTGATTTGAGGCCAGATAAATGAGCGTTGAACAGGCACGGGAAGTCTTGAGTATCGAGGCGGAGGGTATTTACGCGGTCAGGGATAATCTTGGTGATGAGTTTGAGAGGGCTGTTGATTTGATCATGGCCTGTCCGAGTCGTCTGGTGATTACGGGTATTGGCAAGTCCGGGCTGGTTGGTCAGAAAATTTCAGCAACCCTGAATTCTACAGGTACGCCTTCTTTTTTTCTCCATCCGGTTGAAGCTATGCACGGCGATTTGGGCATGGTCAGTGCGACAGATATTGTGCTGGCGCTTTCCTATTCAGGTGAAACCACTGAACTTAACGGTTTATTGTCCAGCCTCAAAGAGCGGGCTGTCAAAATTATTGCCATGACCGGTGGAACAGCCTCTACCCTGTCGAAATACGCAGAAGTAACGCTTAATGTTACGGTACCAAGGGAAGCGTGTCCCTTGGGGCTTGCCCCCACGACGTCGTCCACGGCAACACTGGCTCTGGGAGATGCTCTGGCCGTTGCCCTGCTGAAGCGTAAGCAGTTCCGGGCTGAAGATTTTCGACGTAATCATCCGGGGGGAAGTCTGGGAGAACGCCTGAAAGTTGCTGTGCGCGAGGTAATGCTGAAAGATGATCAAGTGCCGACAGTTTCAGATAATTCTTCGATGGCAGAGGTTATTACCGAGCTCAATGCAAAGAATATTGGCGCGGTTCTTGTCGTGTCGGCATCAGGTAAACTGGTAGGTATTGTGACAGACGGGGATATCAGGCGACTGCTCCTTGACGGAAACTCCATTGAGCAGAGTCGCGTGGCACAGGTAATGACCAGGAATCCAGTAAGTATATCACCTGATCTCATGGCAGCAGATGCCTTGAGCCTTATGCAGAGTCGTGAAATTACAGTCCTTGCAGCTGTAGATGAAGCCGGCACGCTGGCCGGGATCCTTCATTTGCACGACCTGCTTGGTAAAGGCGAGTTTCGTTTTCTGATTTAGGTTTTTTAAAAATTTTCGGTACTCATTCTGCCCCCTAAATTGGAAAATATTTTGATATTCCAGTATGTTGTGATTGGGCCGTTTAGTTTTATTAAAACAGGGGGAGTGCAAATGTGTCAGATCAATGTGCTTGTTGAGCAAGAAGGTGATCAAAAACCGGTTATGGAATCTGTGACCGGACTTGAAGTAACACCGGAAGGGGTCGTCTTATCGACATTTTTTGAAGATCCTGTGACGGTTCCTGGTGTCCATGTTAAAGAAATAAATTTTCTTGGGGGATCCGTTATTCTGGTCCCGGATCAGGACGCGGAATAACAGATTGATATCCTTAGGAATTAGAAGTTGGAGCTCAAATGAATAATATTGAGAAACTGCGCGTCATGCTGCCGCACTGGATTGAACATAACCAGGGGCATGGCAAAGAATTTTCACAGTGGGCCGATAAGCTGACTGTTGATAATCCGGAAGTAGCTGTGTTGTTACGAAACGCCGTAAAATCACTTGAAGAAGCTGAAACAGCTCTCGAAGAGACGCTGGGTAGAGTTGGGGGGCCCCTTGCAGGAGGAGGCGTACATCATCACCATCATCATGGCTCGGGGCACCATCACTGATCAATTATAGTAGATGCTCCATTTGCCGGTGGCCAGATTATACTGATAATTGACTTCAAGCCTGAAGGAACTCCCATGGTTTCGTTCTACACAACTCAGGTTGAAGAATTGTTTGCCTTTTTTCTGTTTGAGAAACGTGACTTTCGGGTGGCTCAATTTTGATGATCGTGAGGACGGGTAGGCTTTATGGAAGATGGATTCATAGTTTTTGAGCAACCAGTTCTCACGTTTAGCCAGGGACAACTTTGTACTCTTCACTCTGATTTTTCCGTCAACATTCTTCTTAATCGCCTGGATATCTTTGTCTGCGCTGAAGCGGGATGAGGCTATTGAATTTCTAATGCTCTTGTACTGATCAAGTGTTGTCCGGAGATCATTTTTCTGCTCAGCTTTTGTTGCCCTGCTTTGATCCCGGGCTATCTTAATCATCAGGATGGTTTTTTCAATTTTTGGTATATCCTGATCATGTGCTCCCGCAAAGGCATTTTGCTGTGTTCTCAGCAGGTCAAGGGATTGCTGGTATTGCTGGATTGCTGCGTCCCACTTGCGTGTTTCATAGGAATGACGGGCCAGAGAGAGAATCTGGTACAGGCGTGAATCGGCCAGCAGGAGGTCCAGTTCTTTTCGTTCTGTGCTGGAAACGGTATCCGGGCTTTCATTCAGCAGCTTTTTGGCATCTTCCAGCATTTCAATGGTTTTTTGCCATTGGGCTTCTGTAAACGTTGCCTTGGATTGATCCAGTTCGTGCCGGAAGGTTGCCGCAGCAAGTTTTTTACTGATCTCTCCAGTGCCTTCGGCATCAGAAAGTGTTTGGGCAATTTCCAGAGCCCGTCGATAGGTTGCCGCAGCATTTTCCCATTCTTCGGCATTTTCAGCCTTACGGGCAATGGCCAGTGTTTCTTCAAAACGCAGGTTGTTGATTGTCTGGTTAATGGTCTGTTCCTGAAGGTCCAGCTTGTTGATCCTGGCAAACTCCTGAGCTTTTCCATAGGACGTAATCGCCTTGCGTATTTTGCCTGCCTTGAGAAAAGCGTCACCTTGTGCAGTTAAAGGTTCAAGCTGCTTTAAAAGGCTGACAGTCTCAATTGGCATATACTGGTGTTTGTAGAGGGTTTTACCCAGCAATCCCTGCTTCAGTTCAGTTGTGTTGAGGAACTTTGTTACATTTTCCTGCAGTTCTTTTTTTTGGGATTTTCTGATGAGGACTTTGTTCAGCGGCACTAGAACAGCCTGGGCAGCTTCCTGGGCGCTCTTGTACTGTTTGTTGTGGATGTATTGCCTGGCCTGCTGCCATTTATTTTCTGCCTGTTTCAGGGAACTGGAATCTTTGAAATAGAGGAGTCCAAATCCGGCCAGAGCAAGTAAGAGAACACCTCCTGTGACAATAGGTTTTACAGGCAATCCTGCTGTTTTAATCTTTGCGGCATCTGGCTTTAAGGCGGCTTGCCGGCCTTTTTTCTGTTCTGCGTTATCAACGGCACTCGCCGTTGATAACGCTCCATCCTGAACGCCTTCTTCCCCCTCTGTAAAGGACTCTGACAGAATCTGTGCCTGGCCAAGCCTCAGTCGAAGATCATCCAGCCCCGGGGTGTCGACCGCCATCTCGGCAATCTGGTCGGCAAGTGCAAGAGCTTCTTTAACAGCTCCCTGTTCTTCGAGTTGTTCTGCGTCAAGAATAAGCCTGTTGCTTTCCCGCAAAGAAGATGAAATTACATGCTCTATTTCCTCCCTGTCCGGCACAAAAGTTGACTCGGGAATAGCTGCGAGGAGTTCACCTGCGGCAACCATCTCTTTTTGTTCGATTCGCAAACGGATAAGATCAAGCTGTTCGTCTGTCTCCTGAGAATCTTCAGTGGCGTCATCTTCTTCGTCAAGGCCAAGCAGGTCAAAAGTATCGTCATGCTCTTCAACAGGAGCATCAGGCTCAATATCACCAACCTGAACACTATCTAGAGGGAGGTCCTTCAGATGTTCTGCGAACCAGTCGGCAGCTTCCTGATTAAATGGGTCTTCAAGGTTATAGATAGTACCGCAAATCATTTCTCCGATATGGAGAATAAGTTCAGAAATATCAGGATTCTTCTGCCAGTATGCAGCTATGCGTATGGCATCTGGATCTATATCAGGATGAAAAATAGAAGTAAGCGGCTTAACAGATGGAGGAAAATGCGGGTAGCCAAAGGGAAGGCTGAGACGGATTCTGTGCTGCGCCCCCGTTCGTATGTTGCCATCCACGTCCCGGACATACCCATTGAGCAGATACTCAATTTCATAGTTGTCCGGCGGATCCCCTTCAACCTGTATTATGTTAATACTGGGATAGAGTTCAAGGGTCTTTTGAACTTCTTCAAAATCAACAGCAAGTTTATCTGGGCCTGAAGCCATAGTTTACCTTGGAAAAAGCCTGTGTTACTTTTTAGGGAACTTGAAAAAACTATTTTGCCCGACCTAAACGTTACAGAAAAAATATAATAAGCACATATCAAAAATATGCGCCATTTTACCTCTCTGTTCCTTGACCTCGAATAAAAATGTTCATGTTGGCAAGGCAATTTTTACTCTGAAAGGAGCAACATAAAGTCACTTTTTTTTATTCTATATTATTTTAAATTGTGAAACAAGCAACTTTATCTGAAAATGCATAGAGTTATGAAAAAAATGAGAAAATGTGGTATTAATGACTAAATTGTTTTTTTACGAACAACATTTTGACATGGCATAGTTTCTGTGTACAATGCAGTACGGTTGATTTTTTGGAGTCGCTTTTATGAATACAGCTATCTGGATTTTTTGTGACGTTTGCAGCATCATTTGACATAGTTGAGGCTCGGGCCTGTCCTTTTTATTCCGTGGATAATTCCCTCGTTTTGACAGATAATGCCGTTATTTTGCCGGTTGGCGCCCCGGCCTGTCTGATTTTGGTTCGTGAACTAACAGAGCTTTTGTTTGATTTATTACCCCATGAGCAGGATGACTTTGCCTCAAAGCGGAAGAAGGTGTTTTCCTGTGGAGGCTGTTCAGGGCTGATTAAGTTTCAGCTTGGGGTGACACCGCATAATATTCATGAATCAGGTGATGCCGGCGGTGAGGTCGTGATGAGCGGCCGCATAGATGCTATCCTTCCTCCAGAGCTTCTTCAGGTCTTTCATATGCATCAGAAAACCGGAAAGCTGTTGATGGATATGGAAGGTGGATCAGCCAGGATTACTTTTCGGGAAGGCGGTATCATTGCAGCCCGGTATGGTGAGCTGGATAATCAGGAGGCAATTTTTGGCTTGATGGCAGAAAAAAAAGGGTATTTCCGTTTTCTTCCGGGGTTGCCTGCTCCCCTGTTACAGGCCCGTGAAATTGGCGATTTTATGATGATTCTGATGGAAGGGTTGAAGAGAATCGACGAGGATTAGCAGGGGTGTTTTACGGTTTTGTAAATGGCGGCAGTGTGAGAATTTTCATGAAAGTATCCACGTGGTGATGTGCCTCTAGTTTTTGATTTTTGAAGGCAATAAATTCCATTCCTACAGAGGCGCAATGGTCTCTGTCAACGCTTGAATCACCAATATAAACAGCTTCATCCACCTGCAGGTTAAAATGTTCGAGGATCATGTACAGTCCGTCTGGCGCCGGTTTGGGGCGTGGAGCAGTTTGGGCTGTTACGACAAACTCAAACCAGGGTCGCAGTGAAAAAATATCCAGGACCATCTCCATGGTGTTGGTGCGGTTCGTGGAGATGGCCCGGTGGTATCTGGGGCTGATGGCCTTGAGAAATTCTATAAGATCTGGAGCCATGATCATCCGGTCAAGAAATGGGGCATAATCCAGTTGGCTGCGGTATTTTTCTACCTCATCCATATTGATATGTGGATGATTGCGGAAGATATACTCCACAGAATCAAAAACATTGTGGGCATGAACGAAATCAACGTCCTCTTCTGCCATCGCCTGGCATTCAAATGTGTCCAGTAAATGATTATAATAGGCCCGGTTGGTTTCCCGGGAGTCAAACATGACTCCGTCACAGTCAAAGACAACAAGCTTCAGCATATATCCGACCTGTTAAATGAAAGTTTTTGTGTAACTGTTCAGCAGCACCCCATATTGCGGCGATCAGGCCGCCTCACATAGACGGGCTATAGTTCGTTGGCCTGCTTGCCGCCATCTGATGCACATCTGAACAGTTACAGGCCACAGGTTATGCCAACATTGTGCTGGTACCTGAATAGTTACGTTTTTGTTTATCTTGGAAAATGTTTTGGCTCTCTGTCTGCTTGCCGAGAGCCGTTTTTTAAGCCTGTGGTTTAAAACCACCAGCTTGTAGCTGGTAGTCGTTTAGTTGCCCTCACCATTTTCTACCTGTGAAGTAATCCCATAAATTTCCTGATTAAGTTCAGTGAAAAAAATTTCCATAAAATGGTGCCGTCTCCGGGCAATCTGCTGTCCGACAGGCGTGAGCATCAGACCCTTGATCCGGGACATCTTGACCTGAAATTCGCGATAGGCCGTGTCTTGGGTGGAATATGATCTGGTGTCAGCAGGATCCATTTCAGCATCGTGTAAACAGGCGCCAATTTGACCGGCAAAAAGAAAAGCCCGGCCTATGCCTATGGCACCAATGGAATCAAGTTTGTCCGCATCAAAAAGAATTTCTGCCTCAAGACTTTCCGGTTGAGTTGCACTGCGAAAACGGTGGGCCCGGATGCAATGACAGATTGCCTTGATGTCTGATTGCGCGTATCCAAGTTCTCGCAGAATAGCATCGGCCATGTCTGCGCCTTTTTCGGCATGGCAAATATTGCCGCGGCTTTTGCTTTCCTGGTTGCGGCCGATGTCGTGCAGTAGCGCTGCCGGGGCTAGAATATCCAGACGGGCTTCCATGGTTTTGCCTATGGCCATAGCCATACGATAGACCCGGTCAGTGTGATCCGGGCCATGTGACCCTCCTTCCTGAAGACAGTACCTTGAGCTTATTTGCTGAAGCCTGCTGAGCAAGTCTGGGGGCGGCGGGCAGTTCCGGCTCATTCAGCGAAGAATTCCTGCATGAGCCAGCGAATACCGAGCAAGAGCAGCTCTTCGTCATTTCCGGCAAGGGCTTGCAGTTCCATTGCGGAAAGTGGTCTGTTCATGGTTATTCTGCCGTCAGCCATTTCCTGACGAAACATGTCGAGATTGTACAGGGCCAGTATAAACTGATCGAGTTGAGATTGGTCAGGACGAAAACCGAAATGAATGCGGGGGTGTTGCAGCAACTGCATGAGAGGGTCATTGAAGCGGTTGTAGTCGTTCAGTCCCTGGTCCTGGAAATATTCAGAGGCTGTCTGCCTGTCCGTTTCGTTAAATCCTTTGCAATGGGGTTCTTTTATAAGCACAAACTGTTCGGCGACTTTTCCTGATCCGTCCCGGCTGGCACCTCGTCCTACAGGGTACGCTCTGCAGGCTCCGGGTCGATTTTCATAGACACTGCACCCTTTTTCCGTCACAAAAATACAACTGGCCCGGCCGTCGTCGACCATGGTTAAGTAACAGACAGGAAAAATCATGCCTTCTTCCCATTCAATGATCACATACTGTTCCAGAAATTTTCCGGAATGGAGCTGGCAATGGTTTTTCAGGCGCAGTACATCGTAGGGAGTCAAGGCCAGATCAAGCTCCCGGCAGCATTCGGTAAAACAGGGTACGCCGGGATGACAGGCAAAACAGAAGTCTTCATTGCTGTCAACCCGGTGAAAATTTTCCGGTAGATCGTTAGGCATTGACGTCCTCCCGCTTTTTTAGCGACAGCAGGGGGCTGGCAATGAAAATAGAAGAATAGGTACCGACAAATATACCTGTGAGCAGGGCAAAGGAAAAATCATGGATGGCAGAACCGCCAAAGAATACCAGTGCGCCAAGGACCAGGGCCGTTGTCAGAGATGTGACAATCGTTCGGCCCAGGACTTCATTGATGCTGACATTGATTATCTCGGCAAACGATTTGGTGTGAAGTTTTCCCATATTCTCCCTGATCCTGTCAAAGATAACCACCGAGTCATTGAGTGAATAACCGGCCAGAGTGAGGAGCGCCGTTACGAGTAAAAGGGTGATTTCCACGTTGAACAGCCAGCAGATACCAAGAACAACCAGGACGTCATGGAAGGTTGCGGCTGCCGCTGCCAGGCCAAAACTAAAGTCAAAGCGGATGGCAAGATAGAGCAAAACGCCAAGCAGGGAAATGGCAATGGCTTCAATGGCTTTATTTCTTAGAACAGCCGAGATAGAGGAGCCAATTTCAGACTGGCTTTCAAGAACGAATCCCTTGTCTCCCTCTGCCTTGGATAAAACATTGGTAATTTCATCACCCAGGTGACCAACCGTCTCCTCTGATTTTTTTATTTTGATTATCAGGCGGTTTTCCCCGGTCACTTCCTGAAGGTCAAGAGAGTCAAAGTTGTTTTCTCCAAGAAGCGTTCTGATATTGTTGAGCTCAAATGGCTTGTCCGACCTGTATTGCAGCATGGAGCCGCCTGAAAAGTCGACGCCAAGATTGGCATCACCGCGCAGTATCTCGACAAAGGAAACCAGGCCAAGAATGACCAGAATTGCTGAAGCCGCAAAAGCAAATTTTCTAACGCCCATGAAATCAAAATTCGGTTTTTTGACAAATCTAAGGAATTTTAGGTCCTTAAGCAGCTTAGCTTTAAAGAGCCAGTCATAGACAAGCCGGGTACAGAAGAGGGCTGCAAACAGGTTGAAAATAATACCCAGCGAAAGAGTGATGGCAAAACCTTTGATCGGGCCAGTGCCAAAGAGAAACAGTGCCATGGCCGTGATAAGTGTGGTCACCTGGGAGTCGACAATGGACCAGAATGCCTTGTTGAAACCTGAGTCGACACCCGATTTTACGGTTTTACCCAGTTCAAATTCTTCTCGCATTCGTTCAAAAATAAGCACGTTGGCATCAACAGCCATACCAATGGAGAGAATAATACCGGCAATACCGGGAAGGGTCAGTGTGGCGCCGAGCATTGCCAGCCCCGAGAACAGGAATAAAATATTCAGAGCCAGGGCAAAGTCGGCAATAACACCTGACAACCGGTAATAAATGACCATAAAGATCAGGACCATTAAAGCGCCAAACAGGCCTGATGTCAGCCCCTTGTTTATTGAATCCTGACCAAGACTTGCCCCGACAGTCAGGTTCTGGATAATTTCAACAGGGGCGGGTAAAGCACCAACCCGAAGAACAATGGCAAGATCTGTTGCCTCCTCATGGGTAAACTGGCCGGAAATCATGGCAGATCCGCCCATAATCTTTTCATTAATATTGGGGGCGGAGCGAACAACATTATCCAGGACAATAGCCAGCCTGCGGTTGACATTTTCCCCGGTAACCGTAGCAAAAATTTTACCGCCTCGTCCCGTAAGATCCAGGCTGACGTAAGGTTGATTAAAGGTCCCGCCAATGCGCACCTGGGCATTTTTTACCATGTCACCGGTCATCAGAATTGGGCTTTCAATGAGCAGCGGAATCTTTTTTTCAATTTTTGTCTGTTTGTCAACCTGCCGTTCAAAATAAATTTCTGTGCCCTTGGGCAGGCTGCTCTGGAGCACCCGGTTGAGTTTTTTGCGTGAATCGCCCTCTTTCCATTGGCCGCTGTCCCTGGCTTTTTTTATAAGAGCTGGCAAGTCAACGCTGGAGTCGTCGGAAACCAGTTTGAAGGCAAGCTGTGCGGTCTTGCCAATCAGGTCTATGGCCCGATCCGGATCTTTGACCCCGGGGAGCTGGACAACAATTTCATCTTCTCCCTGGCGGATAATAACGGGTTCGGCCACACCAAACTGGTCAATCCGGTTCCGGATAATCTCAAGAGACTGGGCCACAGCATTGGTTCGGATGAATTTAATTTCTTTATCTGTCAGCTTAAGTGTAATCTTAGGGAAACTGCCCGCTTCCGCTTCCACCTGTACGTCAAGGTTTGGGAAGTCCTCTTTAATAACCTGGTTGATCGTGTCAACGGCCCCGGTGTTGGGCAGGGCAAAGATAACCTGGGAGGGGTCCGGGGACTCGAGCTGGACAGCAGAAATATTTTTTGCCGCAAGCCCTTCCTTTAAATCTGAAGCGGCAAGCTCAAGGGAGTTTTCAATCGCTTTGTCAAGATCAACCCTTAAAACCAGATGCATACCGCCCTGGAGGTCGAGGCCGAGCTTCAGGCCTTCGGGAGCAAGATATTTTTTCCACCAGCTTGGTGCCCCCGGATAAAAGGAGGGAACGATGGTCATAATGGAAAAAAAGATCACGGTAATGAGCAGACCGATTTTTAGTTTCAGGTTGGTGTTCATGGATGTCTTCCTGTGTAACAAGTAAAATTTGTTTCTGTTGGTTACAGCCGGATCAGCCGGGCAATCAGCAGGAGTTAAAAGTAAAAGTATTTTAGGGAAAAACTTATTGATTATACGACGAGAAGCATCATCGTGCAACGGGGTAGGGGATTTTTTTTGTGTTCTTTACTGTTTATCGACTTTTCCCCTCTTTTTCGGGAGATTATGTGGATAGTTCAGTTTTTCTGTTGATAGCGGCGGCCATGCAGGCGGCACCAAAACCATTGTCAATGTTGACAACGGCAAGGCCCGGGGCACAGCTGTTCAACATTCCAAGGAGTGCGGAAAAGCCTCCGGTTCCTGTCCCGTAGCCGATGGAACTGGGTACGGCAATGACCGGGGCCGGGGTCAACCCGGCGACAACCGAGGGCAGGGCACCTTCCATGCCGGCGACTACAATAAGGACTGAGGCCTTCTGCAGCAGTTTACTTTGGGCAAGAATGCGATGCAGGCCAGCCACACCTGCGTCATACACCGTTTCCACTCTATGGCCAAAAAAATGCAGACAGAGGCGGGCTTCTTCTGCAACAGGTATATCAGAAGTACCTGCAGTCGCAATGATCACTGTGCCCCGGCCGGTTTCCCGTGGAATGTAGCCGGAATTACCTGTGAGCATGCGTGCTGTGTCGTTATATTGAAGTCCTTCAACTGCAGCGCAGGTTCTTTCAGCTTTTTCCGGAGAAACTCTGGTTGCCAGCACAACAGAGTGTTGTTTAAGCATGGCCGATAATATTTCAATAAGCTGCTGCACTGTCTTGTTTTCTCCAAACACTGCCTCGGGCAGCCCTGTCCTCAGCTGGCGATGGTGGTCAAGGCGTGCTGATTCGAGGATTTCCACAGGAAGCATCCGGAGTGTTTCAAGGGCCTTTTCAGGCTTAAGTTCTCCGGCCTGCACCTGTTGTAGTAGTTTGGCGAGTTGTTGCTCATTCATGTGGGTTTTTCATGATGAATAGGTTGTTGTCTCAGCAGGACTGTTGGTATAAGGTATAAAGAAACTTATGTAAGGTGCAAGAGATATATTTTGTAATTTGACGTTGAATCTTACCGGTGTAAGCGAGATGCGCCTGTAAGACATAATCTGGAGAAGACAATGGCTGATGATAATCTGCCGGGCTACATAGAAGCCCTGCGGCAACCTGGCATATATGATCATCTGGTTGATGACATAAAAATTGTGCAAACTCATATTTCATTTGTCCTGCTGGCGGGTGATTTTGTGTACAAATTTAAAAAACCCGTTGATTTCGGGTTTCTTGATTTTTCAACCCTGGAAAAAAGAAAATACTGTTGTGAACAGGAGCTGCTTCTTAACCGACGGCTTTGTCCTGATATTTATTTAGGTCTTGTCAGTCTAACCCGTGAGGGTGATGGTTATGCCTTGGGCGGCAGTGGAGAAATTCTCGAATACGGTGTCAAAATGCGGAGGATGCCTGAAGAGAAGATGATGGTCAACCTGATACAACAGGGGCAGGTCGGCCGGGAGCAGGTTGATAGTCTGGTGGATAAGCTGGTTCCGTTTTATCAGCTGGCAGATCGCAACGATGAGATTGATGGTTATGGCAGGGCCGAATCTGTGGCAGTCAATGTGTTGGAGAATTTTGAACAGACTGAAGGGTTTGTTGGTGAAGGAGCGATCAGCCGGGAAACTTTTGACAGGATCAGCACCTGGTCAAAAGAATTTTTAACCAGGGAAAATCTCTTTGCAAATCGTGTCCAGATGGGTTGTATCCGGGATTGCCATGGTGATTTGTATTCGGCAAATATATGCCTTGCTGATAAAGTGTATATTTATGATTGTATAGAATTTAATCGTCGATTCCGTTACTGCGACGTGGCCAGTGATATTGCCTTTTTGGCTATGGATCTTGATTTTCATGGTCTGCGGGATCTTTCAGCGTATTGTATTGACCGTTTTTGTGAGCGCTCAGGTGATGAAGGGGTAAAGGAAATGCTGAATTTTTATAAGTGTTACCGGGCGTATGTTCGAGGGAAAATAGGTCTTTTTACAGCAAGTGATCCGGCTGTTGAAGAATCAGTGAAAAAGAGTTGTATACAAGGTGCGGCAAAATATTTTGCTCTTGCAGAAGGGTATACCCGCTGATGTCTTTAATCGAGCCTGTTCTGTATGTTTTTTTTGGCCTTATTGCTTCGGGCAAATCCACCCTGTCAGACCTGTTTGCCCAGAAGCATGGCTGGCCTTGTTATAATACCGATCGGGTCCGTAAGGAACTTGCGGGTCTTGCCGCCAGCGAGCGCAGGGCTGAAGGTATGGGGGAAGGTATTTATTCTCCTGAGTTCACAAAAAAAACGTATCAAAGCTTGCTGGACAGGGCAAGAGATGACTTCAAGCGGGGAGCATGTGCTGTTATTTTAGATGGTTCGTATGGTAAGCGTACGGATCGGCGACAAGTGCTTGATCTTGCCGGGACGGTGGGGGCTCAAATATTTTTTATACTCTGTTCCTGCTCAGATGACGAGGTGAAACGGCGTCTTGCTTTGCGGGCCAAGGATCCGGATGCGGTCTCTGATGGAAGGTGGGATATCTTTATCAAACAGAAAGAATCCTTTGAGTTTCCTGATGAGTTGCAGCCGAACCAGCTTATTCGTCTGAATACAGAGAGTTCACCTGAGCTGTTGTTGGTCCGGCTTGAACAGTTTGTCCAAACCGGACTTGACAATATTCCCGGGTAAAAGCATACTGAATCGCATTTTGCATTGTTAATCATGAACCGGAAGAAAAGTTATGTATACCAGAATATATTTTTTGCGTTATCCCAAGGAAACATCAGGACAGCCTATTATTTATCGGCTGGTCAAACGATATGACGTTGAGTTTAATATCTTAAAAGCAGATATTCGCCCTCAGCGTGATGGGATTATGGTCCTTGAGCTCAAGGGCCATAAAGAAAATGTGCGTGAGGCGCTGGCGTATCTGAAAGGTCTGGGGGTCAAGGCAGAGCGCCTGGCCGGCAAGGTTCGCAGGGATGATGCAAAATGTTTTCAGTGTGGGGCCTGCACCGGCATTTGTCCGGTGGGCGCTCTCTCCATCCGGCGGCCGGAGATGGAGGTTGTTTTTGATCCTGAAAAATGTACGGCCTGTGGCCTCTGTGTGACCGGTTGTCCTGTCCGGGCGATGGAAGTCTGTTTTGATGTTTTAGAAGATAAAAAAATGACAGTCTGATGAGCATCGTTCAGGCTGCCTTTCTGGAAAGGAAAGGACAAAAAAGGGGGAAAGCAAAATAGCTTTCCCCCTTTTTTATTTACTTTTTCTGCGGCCCTTGTGGGATTGCCGGTATTTCCGGTGATGTGTCTTCAGGGCGAATGTCTTTATCAGACGGATCAAAATAAATCCAATCCGGCATTTGAATATTGGGCAGCCATTTGCTTAAACCCCATCTGGGGGGATCTCCGGCATCAAGCCTTGCCAGCAGATTTTTTGCTTTTGGAGCTATTGTTGAGTTCGGGTACATGGCCAGAATATATTTCAGACGGTGTTGGGCCTGTTTAAACTGCTTGGTGCGGACGTAAAAAACCGCAACAAAATACTCGTGGTTCACGAGGAAATCCTTTGCAGCCAGGATGCGCGCCTTAGCTTCTTTGCTATAAGGTGATTCCGGATAGGCCCTGAGCAACCGGGAAAAAGAGTGGATTGAATCCTGAGCTCCGGAAATATCGCGGTCAATCCGGTCACTGCGTGAAAAATCACACATACCGATCTGAAACATGACATAAGGAATCGCTTCGTTGGTGGGGTGCCGTTCCTCAAACTCTTTGTAGAGTGTTTTTGCTTCCTCGAATTCATTTTTATAAAAATGGCAGTCTGCGGCTTTCAGTTCGGCCAGCAATGCCTGGGGGCTGAAAGGGTATCGGTCCAGAATTTCATCGAAAGCGGTTAACGCCTCTGAGTACCTGCCAACACTATATTCTTCCATCCCCGTTACGGCAAGGGCCTCGGCCTGTTCAAAGACTTCCTCTTCAGCGTCAGAACTAAAGGGCCAGGAGTTGAAGACGTTTTTCACGGAGCCGCATCCAGACAAAGACGCAACACTGATGCCAAGGAGCACAAGAAGGGTAACCCGACGGGCAAAAGACAAAGTAATACGTATCATTGGGGAGTCCTGAAAAAGAATCAAAAAGTGTCTGGTTATGATCGGTCTGGCACCAGGAAATTATTCCAGGTGACCCAGGTAATATTCAGCAGACTGTTCTGCAGTCGCCGCTTCACCGGCAGCGTTGATAATCTGGCGTGATCTTTTGCTGCGAATATCACCGGCAGCATAGACCCCGGGAAGCGTTGTACTCATCTCGGTGTCAGTGATAAGAAAGCCGCTCTCGTCTGTTTCCAGCTGGTCGAGTGGGAGAACCTCGTTGTTGGGAACAATCCCGATTAAGATAAAAATACCCGTTACGGGAAGTGAAGATGTTGTTCCGTCTTTATGCGCTATACTTAACGATTCAACCCCGCTTGCCCCGCCGACAATCTCACTGACCTCCGCATTCCAGAGAAAGTCGATTTTTTTCTCTGCAAAAGCTTTTTCCTGAAGAATTTTTGTAGCACGTAACTCATCACGACGATGGATAACCGTTATTTTATCGGCAAATTTAGTCAGATGGATAGCTTCCTGGATAGCTGTGTTACCGCCACCGACAACTGCGATTTCCTGATTACGGTAAAAAGGTCCGTCACAGGTCGCACAATAGGAAACACCTTTGCCCCGCAGTTCTTCTTCGCCTTTTACTCCAATTTTACGCGGTTTTGCTCCGGTGCACAGGATGACTGCCTGGCTCGTGAGTTTGTTGCCGTCTTCCAGAGATATGGTTTTTATATCCTGGGCAAGGTCAAGGGAGGCAACCGTGGAAAATTGTTTTTCCAGGTCAAATCGGTCAACGTGGGCTGTCATCTTGTCTATCAGGTCAAAGCCGTTAATGCCCTCGGGGAAGGCAGGATAGTTGTCAACCCAGTCTGTCACCAGGACCTGCCCGCCAGTGGCTCCTTTTTCAAGAAGCAGGGTCTTAAGGCGGGCACGAGCAGCATACAGACCGGCTGTCAGTCCTGCCGGTCCTCCACCTACAATAATAAGTTGATAATCTGCCTGCTGCATACTTTCCTGGCCTCTGGCTGCAGCTTCGAGGAAGCTGCAAGATGCTGTGAAATGATTAGACTGCTTTGTTAATCAACTCGTTGAGTTGAGCTTTGCCCACGGCACCGGTGATTTGATCAACAACTTCGCCGTCTTTGAACAGAATCAGTGTGGGAATGGCGCGTATTCCAAATTTACCAGGCGTGGCGGGATTATCATCAACGTTCATTTTGGCTATCTGGACACGTCCTTCAAATTCTGCGGCTAGATCATCAATGACCGGCCCTATTGCCTTGCAGGGGCCACACCATGGAGCCCAGAAGTCTACCAGGCAGGGGAGGTCATTCTGGACAACTTTGCTGTCGAACTCGTTGTCGGATACGTGAATCACTTTGTCGCTTGCCATAATCTTGTTCTCCTATGCAATTGTCGGATGTGGCAGGATGAGTAAACAAATCAAATAGTTCTATATATCTGAGCCTCAATTAAATCTTTTTATTCTACTCCGGTGCAGGAATGGTGACAAGGAAAAATTAGCCCGACAGGCAATGTCAGTACTTGAAACCCGAAGTTTAATTACTTTTGACAGAAGAAAAAAGGGCGTGCTATAGTGCGGCGTTTCCTCTCTTTATTAAAAAATAAGAAATTGGTACATCATGAAAATGGATAAATCTTCTGCCTATTTTGAGAAAGCATGCCAGGTCATTCCGGGTGGGGTTAACTCTCCGGTTCGTGCCTGTAAATCTGTTGGCTGTGATCCGCTGTTTGTTGCCAGCGCCAAAGGATGCATGGTTACAGATGTTGACGGCAACGAATTTATCGATTTTGTTGGTTCCTGGGGCCCGATGATTCTGGGCCATTCTCATCCTGATGTTATTGCCGCCATCTGTGATGCGGCTCCTAAAGGGACCAGCTTTGGCGCCCCGTGTCCCCTGGAGGTGGAGCTGGCCGAGTTGGTTTGTGATTCCGTTCCTTCGCTGGAAAAAGTTCGTTTTGTCAGTTCCGGGACAGAGGCCACCATGAGTGCTGCCAGGTTGGCCCGGGGCTACACCGGGCGAAATATTGTGGTCAAGTTTGACGGCTGTTACCATGGGCATGCTGATTCTTTTCTGGTAAAGGCCGGTTCTGGAGTTATTACCCTGGGGATACCCGGCAGCCCCGGTGTACCTGATGATATAGTAAAAAATACTCTTTCCATCCCTTATAATAATGTCGAGATCCTGGAGGCAACTCTCCGTGACGCGAAACTTGATATTGCCTGCGTGATTGTTGAACCGGTCGCTGGAAACATGGGAGTGGTGGTTCCGGAGTTGGCATTTCTGCAAAAGTTGCGGGATCTGACCAGTGAACTTGGCATAGTTTTGATTTTTGATGAGGTTATCACCGGCTTCAGGCTTGCCCTTGGCGGAGCTCAGGAACGTTTTGGTATTCTTCCTGACTTGACCTGTCTTGGGAAAATTATTGGCGGTGGCCTGCCGGTGGGTGCCTATGGCGGCAGAAAAGAGATAATGGATAATATCGCTCCGGACGGTCCTGTTTACCAGGCAGGAACATTGTCTGGTAACCCTCTGGCCATGGCTGCGGGGCTGGCCATGCTCAAAATCGTGCGTCAGGCAGGGTTTTACGATGAACTTGAAGAGAAAAGTGACTGGTTTGCAACCCGGCTGGCGGCTGTAGCAGCAACTGCTCAGGTCCCTACTGTGCTGAACAGGATTGGTTCCATGATGACCTGTTTTTTCACCGAGACGCCGGTTACCGATTTTGAGTCGGCTATGAAAGCGGATACGGAACGCTACGCACAGCATTTCCGGCAGATGATTTCCAGCGGTGTCTGGTTGGCACCTTCTCAGTTTGAGGCAGCGTTCGTGTCGGCGGCACATGACCGTAATCACTTGAAAAAGGCGCTGGACATGACTGAATCGTCATTCAAAAAAATCTCAGAATCGTAAAAAAATCGTTGCACTTACCGTGGGTGCGTGCTACCTGTGTTCAACCAAACTAATTTAGATGGGAAGAGGATGACAGATGTCTAAGGAAAGGCGGGAACTGTTCCGGCAGCTGTCCGACTACAGTCATATAGGCATGACCGTAGTTTTTTCTGTCTTTATAGGTTTGGGCATTGGCTGGTATCTTGACTATAAAGTTTTTCATGGTAAGACATCGCCTTATTTTACGATTATTTTTTTTGTGTTTGGGATCCTTGCCGGATTTAAAACGCTTTATGATCTTTATAAAAAGATGATGCGGGAATAACAATGTCCGCGCCGGAAGTAAGAATTTTGCAGGGTATCCAATATTTTAGTCTGCTGATGACAGTCGTTTTTGCTGTTGGCGGCTGGTATCTCAGGGATTTACAGTTTGGGTTGTCCGTGCTGCTTGGGGCCGTTCTGGTAAACGGAAGTTTCTGGATGCTTAAACGGGATTCTACAAAAATTATTGAACGGGTGGCGGAAAGCTGCAGCGACGAGACAAAATCAGTTCAGAAGATGGAACGGATACGTTTTATCTTTAAGTTTTATGCCAAGC